>NZ_MUMI01000259.1 GCF_002155975.1 Amycolatopsis kentuckyensis | reverse complement strand
TGGAGATCCGACAGCAGGCCGGTGTGCTCGTAGAGTCGCTGCAGCGCAGGGCTGAGATTGCCCAGCGCGCTCGCCCGGTCCGGCGAACCGGCCGGGTACGTCGCCACCGCCAGCCGGCCGTAGCCGATCGCGCGCCGCAGGTGGGCCAGGTCCTCCGTCGCCTCGTACAGGTGGCGACAGGCCAGGTTGAGCATGGACGCCGGAACGGCCCGGCGCACGTCGCCCTCGGGCAGCATCGCCAATGCCCGCTCGCCCGACTCGAGGGCCCGGCGCAGGTCGGCGACATCGCCGAACCGCTGGTACCGCTCGCGATACATCACGCACAGGTGGGCCGGCGGCCGGTGCAGGCCCGGGTCCGCCGTCTGCGCCCGTTCCTCGAACTCGATCGCCCGCCGCAGATCGGCGACGTCGCCGAGGCGCTCGTACCGGCGGAAGCAGACCGCGCCGACTCTGGCCAGATAGCCGGCGTGGTCCGGGTGGCCGGCAGGTGTGCAGGCCAACGCCTGCTCGGCGCAGTCGACCGCGGCGGCCAGATCGGCGAGATCACCGGTTCTGCCCGACCGGTCGCGGTAGCCGTCGGAAAGGTTGGACAAGCACACCGCGCGCCTGGGGTCGTCGGCGGAATGCGCGGCCAGCGCCGTCGCGGTGAGTTCGATCGAGCGGGTCAGGTCGGGCATTGCCCCGGTTCGCGTGTACCGGGCTCGATGGGCCACGCCGAGGTTCGACAGGATTCCGGCGAACTCCGGGTGGTCCGCCCCGAGGACCCGCATCGCCCGGTCCCCCGTTTCGATGGTCCGCTCCAGATCGTCGGCACGGTGGGTGCGTTGGTAACGCCACTGGTGGCCGACGATGAGCATCGCCATCCGGGCGCCGGCGCGGGGATCGTCGTCGGCGGTCGCGGCGACCGCGGCCGCCAGCAGCGTGATCCCGGCGTCGGCCAGATGCGGATCGGGGGTGCGGAAGGCGGCACGCAGCAGGTCGGTCCCGGCTTGGTCCTGGGCGGTCGCGTCGGCCGTCGGGCCGAGGAGTGGGCGCAGCGGATCGGGCAGCACGGCCGGATCGCCGGCCAGGGGCGCGAGAAAGGTCAGCGCCCTGGCCAGTTCCGCGCGTTGGGCCGCCCCGGCCAGGGCAGTGGAGCGGAAGAAGTGCCACCGGCCGAGCACCGTGCAGGCCGTGGTGCTCGACTCAGTGCCCGTGCCGGACGACGCGATCGAGGTCAACTCGTCCGCGTCGGCAGTGGTCGCCGCCGCGAACAACGCGTCGGGCCGGCCCGATCGTTGGAAGTCGGCCAGCCGCTCGGACAATCGAGCCAGCGCCTCGTCGGATGCCACCGGCCGATACCATACCAACCGGGTCGTCGGCCGTCGCGCGATCCCGGCAGCGGGAACCGAGATGGGGGAGAGCCGGATGGATGCCGCCGAACGACAGGTGCTGGCGCGGTTCTGCCTCGACCTGCCGGACCTGCGTGCCGAGGTGGCGCGGCTCGACGAGACGAAGCACGGGCAGCTGGCCCGGATAGAGCGGGCGGCGGCGGCCGGCCGGCCGATTTCCGGTCTGCTCAAGCGGTACTTCGACATCGACCCGGCCACCGGACACCGTTCGCTGCAACACGGACTGCCCGGCGCCGGCGCCGGCCGGGCCCACGAGGAACTCTTCGGCTGTCCGCACGGCCACTGTTCGCGCGAGGAACGGCCGGTCCCCGCCGGGCCGGTGCCGCGTTGCCAGGTGACCGATTCGGCGATGAAGCGCATTCGATGAACGGCTTCTTCCAAGAGCTGGCGAAAACCCTCGCGCAGCGGTGGGTCGGCCTGCTGCTCGTACCCGGCGCGCTGTTCGTCGCCGGTGCGATCGTCGGTGTCCGGTCGGGGCACCAGCACGCGCTGGACCTGTCGATGGCGGCGCAGGCGCTCTCCGCGGCGACGACGTCGGTCGCCGGCCGGCCGGCGACCGTGCAGGCGGGGGTGTTCGTCGCGGCACTGCTCGCGTCGGCCGGCGTCGGGCTGGTGGTCCAGGCCATGGCGGGCGTCACCCGCGCCCTGTGGCTGGGCCGGTGGCCGGGGGCGCTCCTGACGGCCCGGCGGGCCCGGCGGTGGGAACGGCACCTGCGCCGCCGCCAGGAACTGGAGGCCGCGCAACCGGCGGGCACGCGAAGTGCCTCGACGCAGCGCGAGATCGATCTCGCCGCGGCGCGGATGAACGCGGTCGCGATGGCGAGACCGGGCCGGCCGACCTGGATGGGCGACCGGATCCACGCCGTGGAACGGATCGCGGCCGACCGGTACGGCCTGGACCTCCCGTTCGCGTGGTCCCGCTTCTGGCTCACCATGCCGGAGACCGCACGCGCCGAGATCACCGCCGCGAACGGGGCGTTCGCGGCCGCGGTCACCGTCGCCAGCTGGGCCTGGCCGGCGCTCGTGCTCGGCGCGCTGTGGTGGCCGGCCGTCGTGGTGGCGGTGGTGGTCGGCACGACGGGCTGGGTACGCGGCCGGGCCGCGATCATCGACCTCACCGCACTGGTCGAGTCCGCGCTCGATCTGTACGGCTGCGCGTTGGCGGCCGCGGTCGGCGTCGAAACGCAGCGGCCGGCCGGGCCGTTGGAGGTCGGCGAGGGCGAGCAGGTGACCGCGATCGTGCGCAAGGGCCGCTGACGAAGATGCGACGTGTCGTGATTCGGACGCCTCCGTCCTAGTGACGGATGACGGCGGCGGCGCGAGCCTGGTGCGATGCACTGGAGATCATCTGTTCTGGTCGTGGCCTGCGTCGGCACCCTCGCCGCGGGCACCGCCGGAGCCGCGAACGCGGCGCCCGGCCCGCAAGCGGCACCGTCACCCGCGGGCCTCGAACGCCATTCGGTCACCCTGCTCACCGGGGACGTCGTCCAGGTCGAACGGCAGCCCGGCGGCAAGCAGGCCGCCACCGTCCACCCCGCACCGGGCCGGGAGAAGATCCGGTTCCACCAGCAAGAGGTCGATGGCCACCTCAGCGTCTTCCCCGAAGACGTCACCCCGCGGCTGGGCTCGAAGCAGGTCGACCGGACCCTCTTCGACGTCACCGAGCTGATCGCCGAGGGGTACGCCGACGAGCAGTCGGCGACCCTTCCGCTGATCCTCACCTACCGCAAGGGCACGGACCTCCGGAAAGCCACGGCGGCAGCCGACCTGGGCGCGACGCTGACCAGCGTCAACGGCCGTTCCGCCCGGGCGAGCAAGGCCACCGCCGCCGCGTTCTGGGCCTCGTCGGGAAACATCGAGCGGATCTCCCTGGACCGCAAGGTCCGCGCCTCCCTCGATCGCAGCGTCCCGCAGATCGGCGCCCCCGAGGCGTGGGCCGCGGGCTACGACGGCACCGGCACCACGGTCGCCGTGCTCGACACCGGCTACGACCCCACCCACCCCGACCTGGCCGGCCGCGTGAGCGAGGCGGTCAACTTCACGACCAGCCCCGACACGACCGACCACTTCGGCCACGGCACGCACGTCGCCTCGACGATCGCGGGCTCCGGCGCCGCCTCGGGCGGCCGGCTCAAGGGCGCCGCGCCGGGCGCGAAACTGCTCGTCGGCAAGGTGCTCGACGACGACGGCTTCGGGTACGAGTCCTGGGTCCTCGCCGGGATGGAATGGGCGGCGCACTCCGGCGCCAAGGCGGTCAACATGAGCCTCGGCGGCGGTCCGACCGACGGCACCGACGCGCTCAGCCTCGGTCTCGACGCGCTCAGCGCCCAGACCGGCACGCTGTTCGTGGTGGCCGCCGGCAACGACGGCGAACAAGGCGCCTACACGGTCGGCTCGCCGGGCACCGCCGAAGCCGCGCTGACCGTCGGCGCCGTCGGCCGTGACGAGAGCCTGGCGTCGTTCTCCAGCCGGGGACCGCGGTTGGGCGACAACGCCGTCAAGCCCGACATCACCGCACCCGGCGTCGGCATCGTCGCCGCCCGTGCCGCGGGGACCGCCATGGGCGACGTCGTCGACGACCACTACACCGCCGCTTCCGGCACTTCGATGGCCACGCCGCACGTCGCCGGCGCGGCGGCGATCCTCGCCCAGCAGCATCCCGACTGGAAGGGCAGTCAGCTCAAGGACGCGCTGGCCAGCACCTCCCTGACCACCGGCGGGCTTTCGGTGTTCGAGCAGGGCGGCGGCCGGGTCGACGTGGCGCGCGCGGTGAAGCAGCAGGTCTTCGCCACCGGCACGCTCGACCTCGGCGCGGTCGAGGACGGTAAAGCGCCGGTGTCCGAAGAGGTCACCTACACCAACGTGGGCACCACACCGGTCTCACTGAAGCTCGCGCTCGACGCCAAGTCCCTCGGCGGCGTCCCCGCGGGGGACGGGATCCGGCTGAGCAAGTCCACCGTGGACGTTCCGGCCGGCGGCCGGGCGACCGTCACGATCACCGGCGACCCGGCGAAACTGGCACCGGGCACCTACAGCGGCCGGCTCACCGCGACCGCGAACGGCGTGGTCGCGCATACCGCGGTCGGCGCGGACAAGACCGCGCCCAAACACAAGGTCACCCTCACCGCCCTGGACCTGCAGGGCAAACCGACCGTCGCGCCGTGGCTGCTGGTGTACGGCGAGGACTACCGCTTCGACGTCAACACCTGGCTGGGCGGCGACAGGCTCACGGTCGAGCTCGGCGCGGGCGTGTACTACCTGACCGCCGAGGTCGACGGGGCCCGGGACGGCCTCACCGTCTTCCAGGTCGTCCTGCCGGAGCTGCGGATCACCGGCGACACGACCGTCGTGCTGGACGCCCGCAAGGCGGTGAAGGTGGACATCCAGACCCCGCAACCGTCTGAACAGGCCGGGATCTGGAGCTACTACACCTACCGGGAACTCGGCCCGCGCAAGATCGCGAACTACGCCATGCAGTTCGACTACACCCGCGAACTCCGGGTCACCCCGACCCCGAAGGTGACGACCGGGGCCTTCGAGTTCGGCTCCCGCTGGTCGAGGATCGCGCCGCCGTTGACGGTGAACGTCCTGGGCGGCCGTGATCCGCTGACGAACCGCTACCTCGCCGGGTCGCCCAAGCTGGACGGCCGGCGGCTGCTGCAGGCCGTCTCGGCGGGGCAGGGCAAGCCGGCGGACTTCAAGAAGGCGGACGTGCGCGGCAAGGCCGCGATCGTCGACCCGGACCCGGCCGACTACAACCGCGACGAGGTCTCCCGCGCCGCCGCGGACGCCGGGGCGGCGATCGTCTTCATCGTCGTGCCCGACGGCTGGGGCACCGCCTCGGTGCCCTCGATCAGCGCGGCGCCGTTCCTCAAGATCCCGACCGTCCAGCTCGACCGGGACGAGGGGCTCGCGCTGCTGGCCAAGCTCAAGCACTTCCCGGCGTTCCTGAGCCTGCAGGGGGTCGCGGTCAGCCCGTACCTCTACGACGTCGTGCAGACCGAGCGCGACCGGATCCCGGAGAAGCCCGTCCACCGGGTCACCGCGGCGAACACCGCGACCGTCACCACCCACTACCGCCAGACCGGCAGCGGCGGTGAGGCGAAGGAGCAGCGGTTCGCGTGGAAGCCGTGGCAGGACTTCGCCGTCAACGAGTACCAGCGGTACGTGACGACGCCGTCGACCCGCCAGGAGTACGTCAGCTCCGGGGACGTCCAGTGGCAGCACCGGGTCAAGCACGGTCTGATCTGGGACGAGATGTCGCCGCTCCAGGGCGGCATGACCACGGCACCGCGCACCTACACGGGTAAGGAGAACATCACCGAGGACTGGTTCGCGCCGGTCGTCCGGCCCGCCATCCCGCGGGGCGTGCCGGGCATGGACTCGACCCGCGAGGGCGACCACCTCCGGATCCGCGTCCCGGAGTTCGTCGACAGCCAGGCCGGGCACTACGGCTTCAACGAAGGCGACGACCAGGCCGGACCGGCCACCACCTCGGCGAAACTGTTCCGCGACGGGAAGCTCGTGTCGGAACAGCCCTACGCGTACGGCACCTTCCCCGCCGGCGCGGACCCGGCGACCTACCGGCTCGACCTGTCGGTGCGGCGGGATTCGCCGGAGTGGCTGTTCGGGACCAGCACGCAGACGTCGTGGACGTTCCGCTCGGCCCGGTCGGCGGCTCCGGCGCTGCTTCCGTTGCTGCAGCTGGACTACGCGGTGGACGCCGACGCCGGCAACCGGCTCCCGGCCGGTCGCCCGGCCAGGATCGGCCTGACCGCCCGGTTCCAGGACGGGATGGCCGCGCCGGACGTGCGGTCGGTGAAGGCCTGGGCGTCCTACGACGACGGCAAGACCTGGCGCGCCGTCGGCGTCAAGCGCACCGGGAAGTCCTATGAGGCCACGATCGACCACCCGTCGCTCGGGGCCACGAACAGGTTCGTCGCGTTGCGGGTGCAGGCCACCGACCACGCGGGCAACGCCGTCGACCAGACGGTGATCCGGGCGTACGGGCTCAAATAGCGTCGCGCACGGGCTCCGGGTGCCTTCCGCCGGTTCTCGGCAGGAGGTGCCCGGGGCTCGGCTCGTCCAGCCAGCCGAGCTTGCTGGCCTGCCAGGCCAGCTGCATCCGGGTGCGGGCGTCGACCCGGCGCATGAGATCCTGCAGGCGCCGCTGGACGGTCCGGTAGCTGACGTTGAGCTGGGTCGCGATCGACTTGTCGCTGACCCCGCCGATGAGCAGGGACAACAGCCGCCGCTCGTCGGGGTCGAGGTGGGCGGTGGGCGCGGTGTCGCCGATCCGCAGCGGCGACGCGCGTTCCCAGTAGACCTCGAACAACGCGACCAGCGCGGACAGCAGGCTGCTCTCCCGGACGAGCGCGGCGGTGGGTTCGCCCGTGCTGTCGTGGGTGACCAGCGGGCACAGCGCCACCCTGCGGTCGGAGATGGCCAGGCGCACCGGCAGTTTCGAGATCGAGCGGGCGATCTCGCCGCCCTCGATCCCCTCCAGGACGTTGACCATCCGGCCGGGTTCTTCGAGCAGGCCGGTCTCGTAGATCACGCGGTACTGCACGCCGCGGGCCTGCGCCAGCGCCTCCTCGACGTTCTCCGAAGCCGCCATCGCGACGTTGCCCTCCAGGCAGAACCACAGCGACTCTTCGCGGGCGCCGCGCTGGATGGCGAGGGCCTGCCGCCGGATCGCGTCCACCCCGGTGATCACCTCGACGAGCTGCGCGGAGTCGCGCCGCCGCGCGCTGCTGCGGTACTCCTCGGCGAGCTGGGACACCGCGGCCCTCGCAGCCTCCAGTTTCTCCTGGCCGTGCACCAGCAGCGGGCCGAGGGAGACGTCCGGTGGCGCGGACACGTACTGCCCGTCGGCCCTGCTGACGAGCCCTTTCACCAGCAGGGCCTCCAGGATCGGCTCCACCTCGTCGCGGCGCACGCCGATCCGGCCCGCGATCTCGTCGGGCGCGGTCCGGTACCCGCCGACGACCACGCGGTAGACCCGTTCTTCCTCGGGAGTCATGCCCAGCGCTTCCAGCACACTGCCTCCTAGCCACGCGGCCAACGGCTTTCCCTCGGCGTCGACGGCTCGTGGACAACGTACAACGCGGGTGCGGACCGGCGTACGGGCCGGACCGCCTCGGCGGCTGAGCTGGCCCGCGGCGGCGGCCTACTTCGCAGTCGGAGCGCCCGGCGCCCGGCCGCGTCCTCGTGGCGACCGGGCCACGGGCAAGATGTCGGTGAGAAGCGACGTCACGGTGTCGGTGATGGCCGTCAGGTCGGTGTTGTCGTCGCTTTCCAGCCACTTGCGGTACGCCGTGCGGAAGATCTGGCTCCCCGTGCCGGCTGCCAGCTCCGCGACGTCGGGATCGACTCCACGCTCGCGGAGTGCCTGGCGGAACCCTTCGGCCATCTGGTGTTGCTTGCTCAGATCGCGTTCCAGCAACCCGGGATTCGACGCGATCAGCCGGCTTCGCCGGCGCAGGACGTCTCGTGATCCGAGCTTCTCCCAGTCGTACCCGGCCAAGGTCCGGACCACGGCCCGAAGTGGTTGTTCGAGGTCGGGCGCCTGCAGGAGTTCCTGGACGAGCGCCGCGCTGAGCAGGGCCGCGTCGGCGAAGAGGATTTCTTCCTTGTCGGGGAAGTAGCGGAAGAAAGTCCGAGTGGTGACGCGGGCGCGTTCGGCGATCTGGACCGCGGTGGTGGCCTCGAAGCCTTGTTCCTCGAACAGCTCCATGGCGGACTGTTTCATCCGCTCTTCGCTGCCTTCTTCCCACCGGGGCATGGCACCAGGATACCTGGCGCGATGACTCGCCGTGACATCAATGTGATGTCGCGGCGCGACATCGGTGCTACGGTGATGTCACGTCGAGACATCAGGGCGACCGATGCGCCCTCGAAAGGAGAAACATGCCTCCGAACCCCGCCGCGGCACCGACGTTCATGGTGGTCGGAACCCTCCGGGACGACACCGACCTCGGGGAATTCGCCGCGCTGAGAGAGGACGAGCACAAGCAGCTGGAGGTGCTGCGCTCACAGGGGAGGATCGGCGCCCACCACGTTTCCCCGGCGCGGCGGGCGACGTTCGTCGAGATCGTCGCCGCCGATGAGGGGCAAGTGGCGGAGATACTGGCCACTTTGCCGTTCGCCCGGTTCTTCGATGCAGACGTCTACCCGCTCGCACCCCCCGCTGAAAGGACGCGATCATGAAGGAAGAGAACAACACTGTCGCCGCTGTCCCTCCGCATGGCGTGCCGTTCATGACCGGGAGGGACACGGCGCCGGCGTACTGGGCGTTCGGTGTCCTCTGGGTCGTGCTGGCCGACTCGGAGCAGACCGGGGGAGCGTTCTCGGTGATGGAGCAGTGGATGCCGGCGGATGGTGGGCCGCCGCCGCACGTGCACCCCATCGACGAGTGGTTCAACGTGCTCGAAGGCTCCATCGAATTCCGGGTCGGGGACGAGCCGCCGATGCGCGCGACGGCGGGTGACTCGGTGTGGATTCCGCGTGGAACGGTGCACAGTTTCACCACGCGGAGCGCCGCGCACGTGTTCAACGGCTACACACCGGGCGGATTCGAGCAGGTCATCATGGGGTTGGGCACTCCCGCGCAGCGGCGTGAACTGCCGCCGCCCGACCTCGGCTTCGATCCGCGCTCCGCGGCGCAGTTGATGGACAACTTCTGGTCGGCGAGCGCCGACACGGCCTGGGCCGGGAAGTGGGCCCGCTGAACAATCAGGCCGCCTTCCGGCGGTCGGGGAACCTGGAAGGGGGGTGGTGGCAAAGAGGGCCATGACATCGTTGCGTTCTGTGGGAGACAGCGATCCGCCGGTGGTCGGGTGGCCGGCGTCGGACGCGGAGCTGGTGGCCGGGGATGCCGAGCAGTTCGGGGTGCTGTTCGATCGGTATGCGGGGGCGTTGCACCGGTACTGTGCCGGCCGGGTCAGGGCCGGGGTGGCGGAGGACGTCGTCGCCGACGTGTTCTGCCTGGCGTTCAAGCAGCGGGATTGGTACGACGCCGGCCGGGTGAACGCCCTGCCCTGGTTGTACGGGATCGCCACCAACCTGTTGCGGCGGCGGTGGCGGCAGGAGGTCGCGCGGTATCGCGCCATGGCGAAGGTGGTGCCGCCCCTCGCCGGGGGTGATGAGCCGGCGCAGCGGGCGGTCGAGCGTACTGATGCCGCCGAGTACGTGCGGTCGATCACTTCGGCTCTCGAACAGATGCCGCGTCGGCAGCGGGACGTGCTCCTGCTCTTCGCGCTGGCGGACCTCGACTACGCCGAGATCGCCACCGCGCTCGGGATTCCGGTCGGGACGGTGCGTTCCGCGCTGCACCGGGCCAGGAAACGGCTGCGTGACGTCCTTCCCGCCGATGCCAACGGATCCGCCTCCCAGGAGATGACCTCGTGAACACTCAGCAAGCACCGGACGAGCGGCACGAGATCGCCCTGCTCCGGTCCGTCCTCGACACCCCGCCGCCGGACAACGGCAGCCTCGCCAGGATGCGCGCCAAGGCCCTGCGGTCGATGCAGGCCCCACCGGCACCCCGCTACCGGGGGCGCGCGGTGCTCGTCGCCGCATCGGTCACGCTGGTCGCGGGCCTGGGCATCGCCATCGCGGTGCAGCCGACCGACGGCGATTCCCCCTCGACCGCGCTTCCGACCAGCGGCGGGCCGGCCCGTCCCGGCCACCCCGCGCCGCTCGTCGGCGCGGACACCCCGGCTCGCGAGGCGCTGATCACGCTCGCCGCGCACACCGGTGATCTCCGGCCGCTGGCGGTCCGGCCCGGCCAGTTCGTGTACTCGCACGTGCGCGGTCAGATCGTGAACGGGATCCCGGTGGGCACGGGCGGCGAGGCCCAGGTGGTCTCGGAGACGGAGACCAAGGCGTGGTTCGCGGCGGACGGGCTGCGGATAGTGCGCCTGGAGATGGCGACCGACCTCAACGCACGCCCGTCGACGGACGAGGACGCGCGCAAGCTCGCCGGCAACGGCAAGTCCCTGCCGAAGCCGCACACGCAGGTGTACCCGAACCCGAACGGTGATCCGAAGGAACAACTGCCGGTCAGTGAGCCGAAGGAACCGGGCGTCGATCACCCCACGCTGTCCTGGGTCGCGAGTCTGCCCACCGACCCGGAGCAGCTGCTGGCCGTGTTCCGGGCCGCGGCGGGCACGAACACCAAGCACGACGCCGACTACCTGACCTTCAAGACGGCCGCCAGCTTCGCCGCCCGTGCCGACGCGCTGCTCACGCCTGCGGTCCGCACCGCGTTGTACCAGGCCATTGCCCTGCTGCCGGGCATCCGGCGGGTGCCGGGCCAGGTCGACCTGGCCGGCCGCGCCGGTGTGGCCATCGGGCGGGACGGGGACCGCTTCCGCAGCGAAATCATCCTCGATCCGGTGACCTCCAGGGTGATCGGCACCAGGATGGTCGCGACGGACGGGACCGTGATCGCCTGGTCCAGCACCGACCAGGTGGTGGTCGACTCGGTGGGGGCGACCTCGTGACGCGGCTGACGGACGACGCCTCGGCTACATCGCCAGGAGGACGCGGCCGAAGGGGCCGTCTTCGGCGAGGTGGCGTTGCGCCTGCGCGGCCTGCTCCAGCGGGAACACGCGGTCGACCAGGGGCGTGATCTCCTTGTGGGCGACCAGGCTGAGCAGGCGCGTGTTGGCGGCATTGATCTGTTCCGGAGTGAACAGGGCGAACCGGAAGCCGTGGATGTGGGTGTTCTTCCAGATGAGGTCGGTGACGTCGATTTCGGTGCGGGTGCTCGCGGCGTAGCCGATGCTGACCAGGGTGCCGTCCACGGCGAGCGCGCCCAGGGCCGCGCCGGTCACGGCGCCGCCGACTCCGTCGAGGACGACGTCGACGCCGCGGCCGCCGGTCAGCCGGTGCACGCCGTCGCGGAGGGACTCGGTGGACAGGTCGATCACCTCGAACCCGAGCGCGCGGCCGCGGTCGGCTCTCGCGGTGCTGGTGGCCGTCGTGATCGCCGCGCTCGCGCCGAGCACCCGGGCGACGTCCACGCCGCCCTGACCGACACCGCCGCCGACACCGGGCGCGAGGACGGACTGCCCGGGCCGGAATCCGGCGAGTTCGGTGAGCGCCAGGTAAGCGGTGAGGTGCCCGGTCGCGGCGGTGAGCGCGGCCGCGGCGATGTCGTCGACGTCGTCCGGGACGGGCACGACGTGCCGCGGGTCGACGGTGACGTACTCGGCCCACGTGCCGTCGGCACCCACGCCGTACCGGCCACCGCTGACGATGACGCGGGTGCCCGCCGGCAGCCCGCTCGCGCCGGGCTCGGTGAGGACGCCGACGCCGAACCCGCCGGGCCGGATCGGCAGCGGTTTGACGGCCGCCGCGGGGAGCTTGCCGCTGCGGACGGTGTCCTCCAGCGGGCTCACGCCCGCGAAGGTGAGCCGCACCAGGGCTTCGCCGTCGGCCGGCACCGGGACGGGGACGTCGACCGCCTGGAGGACGTCGTAGCCGCCGAACTCGTCGTATTGGATCGCGCGCATGGTTTTCCTTCGAAATAGGTGTGTATTAGTCAGTTGTTTTCGGAACGCTGTCGGGCGCGGTAGGCGCGCAAGTTCGCCGGGTTGCCGCACACGCGCACGTCGTGCCAGGTGCCGCTGTTGTTGCGCGAACGGTCGAAGAACGCGGCTTCGCACCGGGGGTTGCGGCAGGTCTTGAGGCGGCGCCACGTGTCGGCGGACTGCGCGTCCGCGATCGCGATCAGCGCGAGCGAGGCCAGCGCCCGCCAGCCGGTCCCGCGTGGTTCCGGCCGGACCCGGCCGTCCGGGTCGAGGCGGAGCACCACTCCGGCCTGGTGTTCTGCGGCACGCGTCGATCCGCCGACATGGGCGTGGAGATCGACGCGAAGATCGCGAAGCGGGTCGAGGTCGCCTTCACCGAGGACGACGGCGGAGATGTCCTGACCGGTTTCCTCGGTCCACGCCGCGAGCGCGCCGTCGGCCCAGTCCTGCGCCGACGTCACGTCGGCGAGCAGGTCCGGCTGACGCGGTCGGCCGGCGGACCGGGTGTTGAGCAGGTCCTGGACGAACCCCAGGCCGCCCGGGGCGGGGTGGGGGCCGTAGCGCGCGGTCGCGAGCCAAGTCATGAAATAAGCATGACGCGTTTGCTTATTTCTGGCGCCTCGGTGTGGGAGAGGTCACTGCCGCGGTCGGGCGGGTTCGGTCGCGCCCTCGATGAGCGCCGTCGCCAGTCCTTCGGGCTGAAGCGCGCCTGCTTCGGCGGCGGTTTCGACCAGGCGCGCGGCGAACTCGCGCTTGTGCCGCTGGACCGCCGCCGAGGCCTCGGGCAGCGTCCCGGCCGATTCGACGGCGGCGTTGTGCATCGGGCAGCCACGCACCACCTTCGCCGACGCCGGGGCGGCGGGTGGCGCCGCCCGTCGCTTCGCTCGTCTCCATGTCCCAAGACCCATGCAGCAGATCCGCCACGAGGTGGTCCGGTGGTCGATCGACACCGGCGTGCCCTTCGACGGCTTTCGGAAGCGCTACGAGGCCGCCGTGCCGGCGGTGGACCTCGAGCGGATGACGCGGCTGCGCGCCGAGCACGCGAGCTGGGACGCCGTGCTGGCCGACGCCGCCGAGAGCGCACCGCACGGGTTCCTGCGGTTCTGGAGCACTGACGTCGGGGACCTCATGCGCCTCGCGGGAGCGGGCTTGCCAGGCATCAGCATTCCCCTCGGGCTCACCGGAAACGGGCTGCCGATCGGCATCGAGTTCGACGGCGCACCCGGCCACGACCGTGCGCTCCTGGACCTGGCGCGTTGGGCAGCGCGGCTGCTGACGGATCAACCGGCGGCCGATCTCGTGGGGCGGACGATCACGACGGCCAAGGCGATGAGCAGTGCGCCGGTGCCGACGACGAGGAGGGCCGGGGAGAGGCCGGTCGTGGCTGCGGTCAGGGCGAGGACGATGAGCGGGCTGGCGAACTGGCCGATGAACAGGGCCGAGGTCCAGATGCCGGTGCCGCGGCCGCGCTGGGCGAACGTCAAGCTGCCCAGCGCCCAGGTGAGCAGGGCCGGCAGCATCAGCCCGTTGCCGAGGCCGGTGACGACGGCGCCGAGCACCACGGCCGGGACCGAGGAGGACAGGGCGAGGACGAGGATGCCGAGTCCGCACAGGACGAACGCCGCGGGGATGGTGACGGCGGGGCCCCGCTTCGCGAAGCGGGGGAAGAGGTAGGCCGCGACGGCGGTGGCCAGCGAACCGATGGCGCTGACCAGTCCGACGGTGGCGGTGGCCGTGACTCCGATGCCGTCGAGGACGTAGGACAGTTCGACGATGAGGACGTAGAAGACCAGCCCGCCGGTCAAGGTGACACCGACCGGCGCCAGGAAGGTGCGCCACGGCAGGGGCGGCAGCTTCTCGCGGGTCCGGGCCTGCGGTGGCTGCCAGATGATCCGCGCGGCGGCGAACGCGAGCGGCAGGCTGACCGCGTAGAGCCAGAACGGCGTGCGCCAGCCCCACGAGCCGAGCAGGCCACCCACCGCGAAGAAAATCGTGGCGGCGACGGTGGTGTAGACGGTCTGGAGGCCGAAGTACCGCACCCGCCGGGGGCCGTGGAAGTAGTCGGCGAGCAACGTGGTGCAGCAGGTCATGATCACGGCCTCGGTGAGTCCGACCAGGACCCGGCTCGCGACGATCAGGGGAAGGGACGTCAGCCACAGTGGCGCGGTCCCGACGAACGCGTAGACGACGAGCGCGCCCACCAGCAGGCGCTTGCGGCCGAGCCGGTCGACGACGCGGCCGGCGATCGAGGCGGTGAGCCCGATGACCAGCGCGGGCACGGTGAGCACGATCGGGGTGAGGGTGGCGACGCCGGGGGTGCCGGCGAACGCGTCCTGGATGCGGGGCAGGACGGGGGCGAGCAGCACCGCGCCGAGCACCGAAAGGCAACTGGCCAGCAGCAGTACGAGCGCCTGGGCGGGGCCGGCCTGCCGGCCGGTGGCCGGGTCGGCGGCGAGCGGGGGAGCGGAGACGGACTGATCGGACACGGGCAGCTCCGGGAAGGCACCGAGCCGGTCGTCGGCGACCGGCGTGTGCGTCGAAGTGTCAGGCCCGGTCCGGGCGAGCGGAAATCACTTCTGCCGAAGCGGCGCATCACCGCCGTCGATGCCGATCACCGCCGCCACCGTCCGCGCCACGACGTCCCGCAGGTAGCGGTGCTCGGGGTCGTCGTCGTACATCGGGTGCCACCACATGGCTTCCACCAGCGGGGCCGCCTCGAACGGGCACGGCAGGGCACGCACCCCGAGCGCGTCCGGGATGCCGTCGGCCAAGCGCCGCTGGAGCAGCGCGACGCGGTTCGTGCCGGCCACGAGCCCCGGCACGGTCAGGAACGTCTCGGTGACCACCTGGACGTGCGGCTCGATCCCCAGCATGCGCATCTGCCGCGCGGCGGGCGTGGACGCGGTGGGACCGTGGTAGGTGACGACCCACGGCATCGTCTCCAGCTGCCCGACGGTCAGCGACGCCCCGACGTCGGTGTTGCCCGCGGAAACCAGGCACACCCATTCGTCGCGGTAGAGGTCCGCGTGCGGCAGGTCGTCGACGAACCCGTGCGGGATGACCAGCAGGTCGGTGTGGACGAGTTCGTGCACGGCCGCGTCGACCATCTTCGGGGTGTTCGCGGGGAACCGCAGCCGCGTGCCCGGTGCCTCCTCGGCGAGCCGGGCGGCGATCCCCGGGCCGAGCACGGCGATCCCGTAGTCGCTCATCAGCATCGAGAACTCGCGGGTGGACGACGCGGGATCGAAGTCGGGTTCGGCGGCGAAGACCCGCTCGGCGCCGGACAGGGCGACCCGCACCCGTTCCTTGAGCTGCACGGCCAGCGGCGTGAGCCGGTACTGGTTGCCGGTGCGGGTCAGCAGGTCGTCGTGGAAGTGCCGGCGCAACCGGCCCAGCTGCGCGGACACGGCCGGCTGACCGAGCCCCATCCGCTCGGCCGCGCGCGTCACGCTGCGCTCCTGCAGCAGGGCGTCGAGCGCCACCAGCAGGTTCAGGTCCAGCCGGGCGAGGTTCACCAGGCCACGGTATCAATGGCGCTGATACCGCGCATTAACGATTTCGTCTTCCCTGATACCGCGTGGCCACCGACAGTGAAGGCGTGGACCGAACCGATCCCGAGGGCGCGATCGCTGCAGCCGCCAAGCGGTGCTCCAACTGGGGCCGCTGGGGTGCCGACGACGTCCTCGGCACCCTGAACTTCCTCGACGACGCCAAACGCCGCGAAGGCGCCGCGCTCGTCCGGCGCGGCGCGAGTTTCTCACTGGCGCAACGCTTCGACGCCGACGGCCCGCAGAAGGGCTGGCGGCGGCGCACCAACCCGGTGCACACCATGCTCGACACCGGCACGGACGCCGAACGCGGCACGCAGGGTTTCCCGCACGGCATCGGCGGCGCCGACGACGTGGTGTCCATGCCGCTGCAGGCTTCGACGCAGTGGGACGGCCTCGGCCACATCTTCGACCACGGTCTCGCCTACAACGGCCGGCGCGCCGGGGATGTCGTGACGAGCGAGGGCGACCGCGTCACCGGCATCGAAACCACGGCCGGGCTGATCGCGGGCCGCGGGGTGCTCCTGGACGTGGGCCGGGTGTTCGGTACCGGCGGCGAACTGCCCGACGGCTTCGCGATCACCGCGGACCACCTGGAGGCGACGATCGCCGAGCACGGCGACACCGCGCGCGTCGGCCGCGGCGACCTGCTGCTGGTGCGGACCGGACG
Organism: Amycolatopsis kentuckyensis; assembly: GCF_002155975.1. Taxonomy (GTDB): domain Bacteria; phylum Actinomycetota; class Actinomycetes; order Mycobacteriales; family Pseudonocardiaceae; genus Amycolatopsis; species Amycolatopsis kentuckyensis. The sequence goes on along the minus strand of NZ_MUMI01000259.1, from coordinate 3,409 downwards.
GCTCACCCGCGCCCGGCGGGACGGCTGGGGCGACTACGCCGGCGGCGACTCGCCCGGCCTGTCCTTCTCCACGGTGGACTGGCTGTACGGCACCGAGATCGCCGGGATCGCGACCGACACCTGGGGGGTCGAGGTCCGGCCCAACGAGTTCGACGACGCCTTCCAGCCCCTGCACCAGGTGGCCATCCCGCACCTCGGCCTGTTCCTCGGCGAGATGTGGGACCTCGACACGCTCGCCGCCGACTGCGCGGCCGACGGCGTCCACGAGTTCTGGCTGACCGCCGCCCCGCTGCCGGTGACCGGCGCGGTCGGCGCTCCCGTCGCGCCCATCGCCGTCAAGTAACCCCAGGACGAAGGAGTCCTCACATGCCCGCGGTAACGAAGGTACTGGTGGTCGGCGGCGGTCTCGCCGGGGCCGCCACGGCGATCCTGCTCGCGCGGGACGGCGTCGCCGTCGACCTCGTCGAGCTCAAGCCGGACGTCGCGGCCATCGGGTCGGGCATCACGTTGCAGGGCAACGCTTTGCGTGAGCTGCGCCGGCTCGGGGTGTGGCCGCGGGCCGAGGCGGCCGGGTACCCCTTCGACTGCCTCGGCCTGCGTGCGCCGGACGGGACCCTGCTGGCCGAGATCCCCGACGTCCGCAGCGGCGGGGCCGGCCTGCCCGCCTCGATGGGCATGCCGCGGCCCGCGCTGGCCCGGATCCTGCTGGACCGCGCCCGCGAGACCGGTGTGAAGATCCGCTTCGGCGACACCGTGACCCGGCTCGGCCAGGACGGCTCCGGCGTCGACGTCACGCTGGCCTCGGGGACGCCCGGCCGGTACGACCTCGTGGTCGCCGCCGACGGCATCCGCTCGGCGGTCCGCGGGCTGATCGGCATCGACGTGACGCCCCGGCCGACCGGGATGGGGATCTGGCGCGCGTTCGGCCCGCGCCCGGCGTCGGTCACCCACACCGACCTCTGCTACGGCGGCCCGTCCTACATCGCCGGCTACACCCCGACCGGGGCGGACTCCCTCTACGCGTTCATCGTCGAGGACTTCCGGGACCACAGTGGACTGACACCCGGGGAGCGGCTCGCCACCATGTGCCGGCTCGCCGCCGCCTACCACGGCCCGTGGGACGAGATCCGGTCCACACTGGACGATCCGGACCGGGTGAACTACACGCGGTTCGAGACGCACGTCGTACCGGCGCCGTGGCACCGCGGGCGGGTCGTGCTCGTCGGTGACGCCGCGCATTCCTGCCCGCCGACCCTCGCCCAAGGCGGCGCCCAAGCCCTCGAAGACGCGGCTGTGCTGGCCGAGCTGCTGCTCACCCGCGACAGCGTCGACGACGACCTCTGGGCGGAGTTCACCGCCCGCCGCCACGTCCGCGCGAGAACCGTCGTCGAGGCCTCCAACCAGCTCGGACAGTGGCTGCTCGACCACGAGCAGGGCGACGTGCCCGGCCTGGTCCGCCGCATCGGCGCCCTCGTGTCCCAGCCCGCCTGAAAGGGAAGAAACCGTGACCGACCGCCTGATCACCCACCTGCGGCACGTCGACCTCGCCGTGCCCGACCTCGCGCGCCAGCAGGACTTCTACACCGGCGCCTGGGGCCTCGCCGAGGAACACGCCGACACCGGAATCACCTTCCTCGCCGCCGAAGGCTCGCCGGAGCAGTACGTCGTCCGGCTGCGGCAGGCCGCGGACAAGCGGATCGACCTGATCGCCTTCGGCGCCGCGACACCCGCCGACGTCGACACCCTGGCCGGCCGGCTGGCCGTGGCCGGGGTCACGCTCGTGCACGAGCCCGGCGCGCTGGACACCCCGGGCGGCGGGTACGGGTTCCGGTTCTTCGACAACGAGGGCCGCACGATCGAGATCAGCTCGGACGTCGCGACGCGAAGCCACCGCCGGATCGAGGAAGGCGAGTCCGTCCCGGTGCGACTGTCCCATGTGGTCGTCAACTCCGCCGATCCCGAAGGCACCCGGGCCTTCTACGAACGCCACCTCGGCTTCCGCCTGTCCGACACGCTGATGCACCCGCGGATGGGCGAGATGATGTACTTCCTGCGGATCAACGCCTGGCATCACAGCCTGGCGATCGCCCGCGGCCCGCACCCGTCGCTGCACCACGCGTCGTTCGAGCTGCGCGGTCTCGACGAGTACATGCGCGGCACCGGGCGGCTGCTGCGCGCCGGTGTCGAGAAGATCTGGGGCCCGGGCCGCCACCTGGCCGGGCACAACACCTTCAGCTACTTCCTCGACCCGCACGGCAACACCGTCGAGTACACCACCGAGCTGGAGCTGGTCGACGAGGACAGCTGGCACCCGCAGCTGCACGACTTCTCGAAGCCCGAGGTGTCCGACCAGTGGGGCACCGCGAACGCGATGAACGAGTTCGTCGCGCGGAAGTCGTTCAACGACCCCGACAAGGGCCTCTTCGTGGCCCCGCCGGTCTGATGCGGCTCGCCACCTACGAACACCGCGGCGCGGTGCACGCCGGCGTGGTCTCCGGCGACGGCGTCCGTGCCTTCCCGGCCGGGGTGACGGTCCTGGGCCTGGTGCGGTCCGGCCTGCCCGTCGGCGCCCGTGTTCTCGATGGACCGGCGGTGCCGCTGACCGACGTGCGGCTGCTGCCGCCGCTCGAGCCGCCGTCCGTGCGGGACTTCGTCGCGTTCGAGGAGCACGTCGAGGGCATGGTCGCCCCGGGCTCGGTACCGCCGGAGTGGTACGAGGCTCCGACGTTCTACTTCACCAACCCGGCCGCGCTGGTCGGCGCGCACGACGACGTGCCGATTCCGCCGGGCTCGCGGTTGTTCGACTTCGAGCTGGAGGTCGCGGCCGTGCTGGGCCCGGACGGGATCTTCGGCTACACGATCTTCAACGACTGGTCGGCCCGCGACCTCCAGCGCCGGGAGATGAAGGTGGGGCTGGGGCCGGCGAAGGGCAAGGACTCGGTGACGACGCTCGGGCCGTGGCTCGTCACCGCGGACGAGTTCACCGTGGACGCGGACGGTTTCCTCGACCTGGCCATGCGGGTGTCGGTCAACGGTGTCGAGGTCGGGCACGACCGGCTGGCCAACATGGGCTGGCCGTTCGAGGAGCTCGTCGCCTACGCCGCCCGCGGCACCCGGGTCCGGGCCGGCGACGTGCTGGGCTCCGGCACCTGCGGCAACGGCGGCTGCCTCGCCGAGCTGTGGGGCCGTCGCGGCACCCAGGACCCGCCGCCGCTGAAGCCCGGTGACGTCGTCGAGATGACCGTCGAGGGCATCGGCACGATCCGCAACACCGTCGTCGCCGGGACCGACCTGCCGCCGGTCCGCCCGGCCCGCACCCGGGACCGGTCGCGGTGAGGGGCAAGATCGTGCTCGTCACCGGCGCCGGGCAGGGCATCGGCGCGGCGGTGGCCCGGCGCCTGGCCGCGGA
>NZ_MUMI01000258.1 GCF_002155975.1 Amycolatopsis kentuckyensis | reverse complement strand
ACGGGGCCGCCGTCGGCGGCGGGCTCACCATCACGCTCTCGTGCGACTACCGGCTCGCGTCCGAGGACTCGCGGTTCGGCTTCGTGTTCACCCGCCGCGGCATCTATCCCGAGGGCGCGTCGGCCTGGTTCCTCCCCCGGCTGGTCGGCATGGGCACCGCGCTCGACTGGATGATCAGCGGGCGAGTCTTCCCCGCGGCCGAGGCCCTCGAAAAAGGCCTGGTGCACAAGGTTTTCCCCAGCGGGACCGTGCTGGCCGAAGCGAAGAAACTCGCGCAGGAGATCGTCGAGACGACCGCGCCGGTGTCGGTCGCCGTCACCCGGCAGCTGCTCTACCGGATGGCGAGCGCCGAGTCGCCGTTCCCGGTGCACGAGCTCGATTCGAAGCTGATCGGCGGGCTCGGCACGAACCCGGACGCCGTCGAAGGGGTGCTGTCGTTCCTGCAGAAACGGCCGCCGTCGTTCGGCATGCGCGTCGAGAAGGACCTGCCCGACTACCTGCCCTGGCTGGAGAAATGACGTCGTACCCGCCGCAGCCCTGGAACCTGGTCGCCGACGCCCACGTGTCGATCTGGCGGGTCCCCGCGCGCGACGTGCACCCGGGCGCGCTGTCCATCGCCGGGTTCACCACCGTCTTCACCGCCTGGATCGCCTACCGCGCGCCCGGGCAGCTCGCCTACCACGAGCTGCTCGCCGCCGTCCCGGTGCGCGGGAAGCGGACCACCTGCACGATCACGCAGATCTGGGTCGACTCCGAAGTCTCGCTCAAGGGCGGCCGCGAGCTGTGGGCCATCCCGAAGGACCTCGCTGCCCTCCAGTTCACCGACCGCACCTACACCGCGGCGGCCGGCGACGACTGGATCGCCACCGCGGCCTTCACGCCGAGGCCGGGCTCGCCGCTCGCGCTCCCCAGCCGGTTCGACGTCCTCCAGGACCGTGACGGCACCCCCGTGCGCACCCCGGTCGGGGCGAAGATCCGGCCCGGGCTCGCCGCGGCCGACTGGACGATCAACCCGCGCGGCCCGCTCGGCCACCTGGCCGGCCGGCGGCCGTTCCTGAGCCTCGCCCTGCCCGCCACCGAGCTGCGGTTCGGCGCCTGAGCGGCACCTCTGGGTGATCACGCAATCCCGTCAGGGTGAACTAGCGACACGCCATCTGGGGTCCCGCGCGCACCCCGACCCCAACATGTAGTCTCTCAACACCGGCAGCCCCCAGCGACGGGGAGACCGCTGCGGAGGGTCGCCGGGCAGCTTTCAAGAAACCGCAGCGCACGGCCTCGTGAGGTCGTGCGGCGATCGAACGCGCCCGAAAACTTGGAGACACGCATGTCAGTCGAAACCGGTCAGCGGCCGTCAGCCGCCGACACACCCACCGCGATCCGGGTCATCCGGCGGGACGGCAGCGTGTCGCCGTTCGACGCCGGGAAGATCTCGGTCGCGCTGACCAAGGCGTTCCTCGCGGTCGAGGGCGGCGACGCCGCCGCGTCCTCCCGCGTGCACCACGTCGTCGCGGAGCTGACCCAGCAGGTCGAGACCACCCTGCTGCGCCACGCCGGCCCCGAGACCGCCCTGCACATCGAGCAGATCCAGGACATCGTCGAGCTCGCCCTCATGCGCGGTGAGCACCACAAGGTCGCCCGCGCCTACGTCCTCTACCGCGAGGAGCGCGCGAAGGCCCGCGAGGCCGCCAAGCCGGCCGCGGCCGAGGTCGCGCTGAACGTCAAGGGCACCGACGGCGTCCTGCGCCCGCTCGACTGGGCCCGCGTGTCCCACGTCGTGGGCGAGGCCGTCGCCGGCCTCGAGGACGTCACCGCCGAGCCGGTGCTGGCCGAGACCAAGCGCAACCTCTACGACGGCATCAGCGCCGACGAGCTCGCCCTGGCCCAGATCATGGCCGCCCGCGTGCTGGTCGAGCAGGAGCCGAACTACTCCTACGTCTCCGCCCGCCTGCTGCTGGACAAGCTGCGCGGCGAAGCGCTGAGCTACCTGGCGAAGAAGCCGCGTCAGGCCAGCCAGGACGAGATGGCGGCCGAGTACCCCGCGTACTTCCGCGCCTACCTGCGCCGCGCGATCGAGCTGGAGCTGGTCGACGGCGAGCTGCAGCGCTTCGACCTCGACAAGATCACCGCCGCGATCCGGCCCGAGCGCGACCTCGACTTCGGCTTCCTCGGCCTGCAGACGCTCTACGACCGGTACTTCCAGCACCACGAAGGCACCCGCTTCGAGCTGCCGCAGGCGTTCTTCATGCGCGTCGCCATGGGTCTCGCGATCCGGGAAGACGACCGCGAAGCCCGCGCCATCGAGTTCTACGAGCTGCTGTCGAGCTTCCACTTCATGGCCTCGACGCCGACGCTGTTCAACTCGGGCACCACGCGCCCGCAGCTGTCGTCCTGCTTCCTGACCACGGTGGACGACGACCTGGACTCGATCTTCCAGGCGTACAAGAACAACGCCCTGCTGGCGAAGTACTCGGGCGGCCTCGGCAACGACTGGACCCCGGTCCGCGGCCTCGGCGCGCACATCAAGGGCACCAACGGCCAGTCGCAGGGGGTCGTGCCGTTCCTCAAGATCGCCAACGACACCGCCGTCGCGGTCAACCAGGGCGGCAAGCGCAAGGGCGCGGCCTGCGCCTACCTCGAGACGTGGCACGTCGACATCGAGGAATTCCTCGACCTGCGCAAGAACACCGGTGACGACCGCCGCCGCACCCACGACATGAACACCGCGAACTGGGTGCCGGACGAGTTCCTCCGCCGCGTCGAGGCCGACGCGCAGTGGACGCTGTTCTCGCCGAACGAGACCCCGGACCTGCACGACCTCTACGGCAACGAGTTCGCGACGCGCTACCGCGAGTACGAGGCCGCCGCCGACCGCGGCGAGATCAAGGTGTTCCGGCGCGTGCGCGCGGTCGACCTGTGGCGCCGCATGCTGACCATGCTGTTCGAGACCGGCCACCCGTGGATCACCTTCAAGGACCCGTGCAACCTGCGTTCGCCGCAGCAGCACGTCGGCGTCGTGCACTCGTCCAACCTGTGCACCGAGATCACGCTGAACACCAACAGCGAAGAGGTCGCCGTCTGCAACCTCGGCTCGGTGAACCTGCTCAAGCACGTCACCCCGGAAGGCCTTGACACCAAGCGCCTCGAGAAGACCGTGCGCACCGCCGTCCGCATGCTGGACAACGTGATCGACATCAACTTCTACACGATCCCGGAGGCGCGCCGCTCCAACCTGCGCCACCGCCCGGTGGGCCTGGGCATCATGGGCTTCCAGGACGCGCTGTTCGAGATCGGCGTCCCGTTCGCTTCGGAGGAGGCCGTCAAGTTCGCCGACGTCTCCATGGAGCACCTCTCCTACTACGCGATCTCGGCGTCGACCGACCTCGCCGAGGAGCGCGGGCAGTACCAGTCGTTCGAGGGATCGCTGTGGAGCAAGGGCATCCTGCCGATCGACTCGCTGCAGCTGCTCATCGACGCCCGCCAGGGTGACGGCCTCGACGTCGACACGTCCACGACGCTGGACTGGGCGCCGCTGCGCGAGCGCGTCAAGACGGTCGGCATGCGCAACTCCAACGTGATGGCGATCGCGCCGACCGCGACGATCTCCAACATCTCCGGTGTCGGGCAGTCGATCGAGCCGCTGTTCCAGAACCTGTTCGTCAAGTCGAACATGTCCGGCGACTTCACCGTCGTCAACCCGCACCTGGTCAAGAGCCTCAAGGCCCGCGGCCTGTGGGACGAGGTCATGGTCAGCGACCTCAAGTACTTCGACGGCAGCCTCGGCCAGATCGACCGCGTGCCGGACGACCTCAAGGCGCTGTACGCGACGGCGTTCGAGATCGAGTCGAAGTGGATCGTCGACGCCGGTTCGGCGCGCCAGAAGTGGATCGACCAGGCGCAGTCGCTGAACCTGTACATCGCGGCGCCGAGCGGCCGCAAGCTCGACCAGCTGTACCGCTACGCGTGGCACAAGGGCCTCAAGACCACGTACTACCTGCGGGCGCAGTCCGCGACGCACGTGGAGAAGAGCACCCTGCGCGGCACCGACGGCAAGCTGAACGCCGTCTCGGCCACCCCGGCCGCGGCTCCCGCGGCCGGGGTGGCCGAG
>NZ_MUMI01000257.1 GCF_002155975.1 Amycolatopsis kentuckyensis | reverse complement strand
TGCTGCTGGACGATGCGCTGCAGGCGCCGCCGGCGGAGGGCCTCGCGGACCATCGCCGGCCCCGCCACCATCAGCAGCAGGACCACCACCAGCACACCCAGCCACCAGGCCACCGTCGCCGCGAGCAGGCCGAGCGCCGTGATCCAGAGCCCCACCGCCAGCAGCGGCAGCCAGCCGGCCAGCGCCTGCGGGCGGGACGGGGCCGCGACCGGCGCCGGGGCCCGCACCAGCAGGGAGCCCTCGCTCCGATCGCCTTCGGCCGGGCCGGGCGATGGCCCGGACGACGACTCCGACGCGGACTTCCGCGTGGTGGCGCGTCCGCGGTCCAGCACCCGCCGCAGCAGCGCCGCGACGAACAGCGCGCCCGCGCCCAGCGCCGCCAGCACCAGGGCGAGGGTGACCAGCCAGTCGTCGCTGCCCGAAGCTTCCTTGGCCGACTGCGCCGGGACGTTCGGCTCGTTGTCGCGCGGGACGCCGGTCGGCGCCGCGCTCGACTGGACCGTGCTCGGGGCCACCTGGGTGTCGTCCGGCTGGTTGCCGTTCTGCGGGCCCGCCTGCAGGTACGACGGGGTGATGCCGCGGCCGTCCGACAGGGGCGTCGGGTCGAACGTCACCCAGCCCTTGTCGCCGAAGTACGCCTCGACCCACGCGTGCGCGTCCTGGGTGCTGATCGACAGGTAGTCGTTGACCTGCACGCCCGGCGTGAACCCGATCGCCACCCGCGACGGGATGCCCGCCACCCGCAGCATCACGGCCATCGCCGACGCGAACTGCTCGCAGAAGCCGCGTTTGCCCTTGAGGATGAAGTCGGCGAGCGCGTCGGCGTCGTTCGCCGGCGCGGTCTTCGTGTCGTAGACGAACCCTTGCTGCGCCGTGAAGTAGCGCCAGATCGCCGAGGCCCGGTCGAAGTCGTTCGACGCGCTGGCGATCAGCTGCTCGGTCTTCGTGCGGACGCGCTCGTCGACCTGGTCGATCTGCGTGTAGCGCGGCGGCAGGTCGTCGACGCGCGGCGTCACGCGCAGCTCCGCGGCCGTCGGTTCCTTCAGCGACGCGTATTCGGTGTACGACGGCGGCGCTTCGCTGCGGGTGGTGAACACCGTGCCGCTGATCTGGTCGTAGAGGTAGCCGTTGGCGGTGCCGTCGATCACGCGCGGCGCGCCGTAGACCGGGAGCCAGTTGTCCCGCCAGCTGGTCGGCTCGACGTCGATCCGGCGTGCCGTGCCGGTGCCGTCGTCGCCCGGAGCGGGCGGCAGCTGCGGCCCGACCGGGACGCCCTGCTGCGAACGGCCTTCGTCGTGCAGGCCCCAGCCCTTGTTGGGGTAGTAGGTGTCGAGCGTCATCGCGCGCATCAGCCTGCGGTCGGTGCCGAGGCCGCGGACCTTGAACAGCTCGCGGTTCGACCCCTGGTCGAGCATGCCGCGCAGCTCGGTGAACGGCTGGATGCCGAAGCCGCCGGAGCCCGTGCCGGGGCCGTTGCCGCCCTCGCCGAACGGCATCCGGCCGACCGTGCCGACCCACGTGATCGCGCCGCCCAGCAGGCCGAGCACGATCGCCGCGCAGACGACCGCGACCGGCGCGGACAGCACGCCCGGCTTGCCGCTGCGGCCCGGGGCTTCCCGGGTGCGCCAGCGCCGGTGCCGGTGGTTTCCGTCGACGGCGAGCAGGCCGGCGAACGCCGCGCCGCCGAGCAGGAACGTCCACCACGGCAGCATTTCCTCGCTCAGCGCGGCCGGGACGGCGTAGACGCAGAGCAGCACGAGCCCGGTGGCGGCGGGCGCCGCGGCGGCGACGGTCAGCGTGTCGACGAGGACGGCGACCAGCCCGATCAGGATGGTGATCAGGCACAGGATCGGCTGGCTGCCCTCGACCGGCGGCAGCCCGACGCGGATCTGCTCCGCGGCGGCCGACAGCGTGGTCCCGATCTCGGAAAACGCTTCCGGGCCGGGGATGACCTGCAGGATGCCGTGCGTGGTGAAGGCGCCGGTGATGAGGAAGAGCAGGACGAGCAGCTGCCCGAAGCCGACCAGGACGGTCGGCACCTGCAGCGAGCGCAGGGCCAGGCCGGAAGCCCCGATGAGCAGGACGGCGACGAACAGGTAGCCGAACCACGCCAGCCCGGAGACGACGCTGGTGACCGAGGTGGCCGCGCACAGGGTGGCGACCCCGGCGGCGACGGGGGCGAGAACGCTGCTGCGCCAGGCGGACAGCGGACGTTCCGGCCGGGGCGCGGGCCGGTCGAACTTCCGCGGCGGTGCGGCGGTGCTCATCGCGGCCCCCCGATCAGCGTGCCGCGGCGCGCACCGCTGCGGCACAGCTCGGCCCACACCTGCGGCATCGGCGAGCCGGGCCCCGCGACGATCACGCCCCAGCCGGCCGCGCGCAGCAGGGCCGCCGAGTCCTCCGTCGCCGCGGCCCTCTGCTCGGGCGCCGAAACCCCCGCCGACCACGTCGGCGTGTCCAGCAGGACCGCCAGGCTCCGGATGCCGCGCGGGCGGTACTGGGTCAGCTCGTGCACCGCCTCCGTGCTCACCGTGCCCAGCACCGCGATCAGCTCCTGGCCCTCGGCCGGGTCGCCGGCCAGCGTGATGTCGCGCTGGTGCGCCGGCTGCAGTGCCGCCAGCGCGTCGAGCACGACGTGGTCGTAGTGGTCTCCGCCGTCGCCCGGGGTGTCCGCCAGGGTGACGCCGTGTTCGCTGACCAGGCGGACGCGATGTCCGGAGCGGCGCAGGTGCAGGGCCGCCGAGGCCGCGAACGACACCGCCCACTCCAGGCTCGCCGCCGGGCCGCTGCCGTGGTGGGCGGCCGCCCGGTGGTCCAGCAGCACCGTCGTGCCGCCGCGCCACGGGCGTTCCTCCACCCGGACCATGATCTCGTCGCGCCGGGCCGTCGAGCGCCAGTGCACCTTGCGCAGGTCGTCGCCCTGGCGGTACTGGCGGACGATCACGTCGGCCTCGCCCTGGCCCGCGTGCAGCCGGACCGTGCCGTCGTCGCCGACGCCGATGCCCGCGCCGCTCGGCAGGCCCCACAGCGGGACCACCCGCGGCACGACGACCAGCCGCGAGTGCCCGATCAGCTCACGCTCGAACTCGCACAGCCCGAACGGGTCGGTGATCGTCGCGCGCAGCGGTCCGACCTGCTGGATCCCGCGCAGCACCGGCTGCAGCGGATAGCGGAGGGCGACGCGCCGGTCGTGCGGGAGCCGCTCGACGACGAACCGCGGCCGCGAGCCCAGCGCGTACGGCACGCCGTCCTCGAGGAGGATCTCGCCGGCGGGCAGCCGTCCGCTGCGCCAGAGCTCCAGCTGCACCTCGCCGTTGCCGCCGACCGCGACCCGTTGCGGGCGCAGCGTGCGGGTGGCGCCGATGCGCAGCCGCGTCGCCGAGATGAACGCGGCGACCAGCAGCGGCAGCGCCACCACGAACACGGCGACCCGCAGCAGGTCGCGTTCGTTGAGCACGAACGAGCACACCGCGGCGGCGATCCCCGCGGCCAGGAGGCAGCGGCCGCGGGTGGTCAGGCCGGACAGGGCACGCAGCATGCGGTTCTCTTCCCCTTGGGCGGAAAGCTAGGGCCGGGTGCCCTGCGGCACCGGGACCCGGTGCAGCACCGCGCGCACGACGTCGGTCGCCGACCGGCGGGCCGCGTGGGCCTCGGTGGTCAGCACCAGGCGGTGCGCCAGGACCGGGACCGCCACCGTGTGCAGGTCGTCCGGCACGACGTAGTCGCGGCCCGACAGCGCGGCCTGTGCCCGCGCCGCGCGGACGAGGTGCAGCGTGGCCCGCGGGGACGCGCCGAGCCGGATCTCCGGGACGCCCCGGGTGGCCGCGACGACGTCGACGGCGTACCGGCGGACCTCCGGCGCGATGTGCACGCCGCGGACCGTCTCGATCAGCCGGTGCACGGTCTCGCCGTCGGACACCGGCTGCAGGTCCTCGAGGGGGTTGTGGCCGGCGTGCTCGTCGACCATGGCCAGCTCGGCCTGCTGGTCGGGGTAGCCGATGGAGACGCGCGCGGTGAACCGGTCGCGCTGGGCTTCGGGCAGCGCGTACGTGCCTTCCATCTCGATCGGGTTCTGGGTCGCGATGACCATGAACGGCTGCTCGAGGTGGTAGGTCGAGGTGTCGACGGTGACCTGGTGCTCTTCCATGCACTCCAGCAGCGCCGACTGCGTCTTCGGCGAGGCGCGGTTGATCTCGTCGCCCACCACGATGTTCGCGAACACCGGGCCGGGGCGGAAGTCGAAGTCGCCGGACTGGCGGTTGTAGATGGAGACGCCGGTGACGTCGCTCGGCAGCAGGTCGGGGGTGAACTGGATGCGGCTGACCGTGCAGTCGATCGACCGGGCGAGGGCCTTGGCCAGCGACGTCTTCCCGACGCCGGGCACGTCTTCGACCAGGAGGTGGCCTTCGGCGAGCAGGGTGACCAGCGCGATCCGGATGACGTCGGGTTTGCCGACCAGCACGCGCTCCACGTTGGCGGCGATCCGCCGCGCGGTGTCGTGCAGTTCGTCCAGCGGCACTCTGGCGGGGTGACCGTGGACCCGGCCGTTGCCCGCGGGCTCCGCCGGGTAAGGCGGCCGCCCGGATGCCTGCTCGCCCGATCCGGGCGCGGCAGACTGGATTCTCGACGTCACTCGACCTCCTGGTGGCGCATGGCCGCGCGCATTCTGCGCCCGGCCGGGCCGAACGGCCCCCTCGCTGCTGTCCGCGCGCAGCGACCAGCCTTCCACCCAGTGTGTCAAACCCGGGCGAACCGGGGGCTGGAACCCCGCGATGACACTGCGCAAGCAGCGACGATACCCCGAATGGGTGCGTATTCACCCGATTCTGGGTGCTCCCGCTGACGCCCTGCTCTGTCGTATGCTGCGGTTCGAGGTCGCCCGGCTACGGAGAGGCGTAACCGCTTATGAGCGAGGTGCGAACGCAGCTGCCCTACGACCTGCGCGGCTTCGCGGTCGCGCCGGAGCTGGCCACGGACGCCTATTCGAAGCTCGGCCGGCTGCAGGACGTCGTGGGCGAGATGGTGCGCGAAGCCAAGGTGCTCGGCCGGACCGTGCCGCTGGGCGGCGGGTACGCCGGGGAGATCGGCGAGTTCATGGCGGAGTACGGCATCGGCGGCCAGGGCTCGGCGGTGCAGCAGCTGACGGCGTTCGGCAAGGAGCTGGAGACGCTCAAGCGGCGGATCGGCGAAGCGCTGGCGAAGTACCAGCACGCGGACGAACAGGCGGCCGAAGGCGTGGACTGCACGGGTGGGTGAGGAGCTGAGCGTGCGGCGGCGGGAGGTCCGGTGGCTCGCGCCGGTCCTTCTCCTTCTCTTCTTGTCCGGTGGCTGCGGTCGGCCACCGGCCGCGGAGCCGGCCGCCGCCGGGCACTCGTCCGCCTCCGCCACGGCCGAACCCCCGCCGGTCGCCTGGACCGGCCTCGCCGCGCTCGACCCCTGCACGCTGCTCGGCCCGCAGGACCGGTCGACCGCCGGGATCAGCGTCCTCGGCAAGCCCAAGGAGATCGCCGGCGCCCGCGCGTGCGACTGGAGCGTGCCCGGCACCTTCGGCGTCACCGTGACCCTCAGCGTCACCGACGGGCTGGCCGACCTCGACGTCACCAAGAAGAACGTCACCAAGACCACGGTCGGCCGCCACCCCGCGCTGAAGGTCGCCGACAAGAAGGCCGCCGACGGCACCTGCGCCGTGCTCCTCGGGGTCGGCGACGGCGCCAGCGTGCAGATCGACGTCAGCAACACCGCCTTCTCGGACACCCCGCTCGCGTGCCGCCGCGCGGGCACGGTGGCCGGGCTGGTCGAACCGAAGCTGCCCTGACCCGGAGGTGCGCCGTGCCCGAACCACCCGTGCCGACCGCGCGGTACGAGGCCTACAGCCACGAGGCGATGGCCGCGGAGGTCGGGCGCGGCAACGACCCGGTCGCCGCGGGCGAGGCGGGCGCGCGGTGGGACGGGCTGGCGCAACGGCTGCAGGAGTCCACCGCCGACGTCGCCGCGCTGATCGCGTCCTCGGACGAGCACTGGCGCGGTCCGGCGGGTGACGCGGCGCGGGCTTCGCTGGGCCGGGCCGCGCAGTGGCTTTCGCACTCCGCCGCCGTCTCGGCGTCGGTCGGCCGGGCGGTGGGGGCGCAGGCCGAGGTGGCCGCGCGGGCGCGGGCCGACATGCCGCCGCCGGTGACCTACGACCCGGCGTCGATGATCCGCGACGCGGCGTCCAGCGGGAGTGTGTTCGTCCTGGCCGGGCTGGCGGAGGAGATGGCGGCCCGCCGCGCCGAAGCGGAGGCCGCGCGGCAGAAGGCGATCGACGTCCTGCGGACGCGGGACACCGCGTTGCGCGGGCACGTGCCCGCCGAGACGTTCCCCGCTCCGCCGGCGCTGGGGCGGGCTTGATCCGGGTTTCGGCGTCGGCGTTCGACATCCTCTGGACCGACCTCGGCCACGACCGGCCGCCGGAACCGCTGAGCGTCCGCAGCGTCGGCGTGACCGAGGCCGAACGCGCCGAGGTGCGGAAGGCCGTCTACGACAACCTCGCCGAGCGAGGCCTTTACGACGGGTCCCGGCTGGAGCCGGCGCTGGCTTCGCGCCTGGACCTGCTCGCCGGCGCGGACGTGTTCGTCGCGTGCGAGGCGCTGGCGGACATGACGGCGGCGACGCCGTTCCGCGCGGTGACGGCGGCCCGCGGCCGCCGCGGCGTCCTGGCGACCCAGCCGGAGCAGACGATCGGCCTGGACTCGATCCGCGACGGCGAACTCGGCACGGCGATCGTCGACGTCCTGCCGGAGCTGTCGGCCGGGCCCGGGTACGGCATCAGCCTGCCGGCGTCGGCGCTCTCGTCCGACGCCGTGTCGGGGACGGCGGTGGCGCAGCTCGAGGAGGTCCGGGCGATCCAGGCGCGGCCGGTGTACGCGGCGGGGCAGTTCAGCGTCAGCCGCCGGGCGGCGTCGGGCCGGGTGGCGCGGGTGGGCGGCCTGACCTGGTTCGACACCGACGTCGGCGCGTACTGCGCGACGAAGACCCCGGGCCGCGGTGGGGCGGAGTGGGTGACGGTCAGCCCGGTCGACAGCACCCGCCTCGCCGCCCGCGTCACAGCCCTCCTCACCCCGGAAGACTGAGCCCCGCGGGGTGATCCGAGCCGGAACCGACGTGAGCAGGGACGTAACTCGCGTGATCGAGGCCGGAACTCGCGTGATTAGGGACGGAACTCGCGAGTTCCGGGTTCCGTCACGCGAGTTCCGGGTGTGAGCACGCGAGTTACGGGTTCCGTCACGT
>NZ_MUMI01000256.1 GCF_002155975.1 Amycolatopsis kentuckyensis | reverse complement strand
CGTCGGACATCGGGATCCGGACGTGGTCTTCCTCGGTGATTTCGTACGGCAGCGAGGTGACGGCTCGCAAGAGCAACTTCCTCCCGGGGTTACTTGGCGGGCTGCAGCAGGATCTTCTGGGCGCCGTCCAGCTTCTTCTGGAAGATCTCGTACGCGCGGGGCGCCTCTTCCAGGGGCAGCTTGTGCGTGGCGAAGCCTTCGACGCCGAGCGGATCGCCGTCGCCGGTGAGCACCGGCATGATGGCGTCCAGCCAGTGCCGGACGTTGGCCTGGCCCATCCGCAGCTGGACCTGCTTGTCGAACAGCTCCATCATCGGCATCGGGTCGACCATCCCGCCGTAGACGCCGGACAGCGAGATCGTGCCGCCGCGGCGGACGCTGTCGATCGCCGCGTAAAGCACGCTGAGCCGGTCGACCCCGGCCTTCTCGGTGATCTTCTCGCCCAGCGGCTGCGGCAGCAGCCCGACCAGGGTGTGCGCCAGCTTGCCGACCGGGGCGCCGTGCGCCTCCATGCCGACCGCATCGATCACCGAGTCCGCGCCGCGCCCGTTGGTCAGCTGGCGGATGGAGTCGCCGATTTCCTTGTGGTCCCGCGTGTCGAGCGCGGTGGCGCCGTGTTCGCGGGCCCGGGCGAGGCGCTCGGGCACCAGGTCGACGCCGATCACCTGGCCGGCCCCGCGGTGGCGGGCGATCCGGCAGCACATCTGCCCGATCGGGCCGAGGCCGAACACGACGACCGTGCCGTCCTTCGGGACGTTCGCGTACTCGACGGCCTGCCACGCGGTCGGGACGACGTCGGAGAGGTAGACGAACCGCTCGTCCGGCGGGCCGTCCGGCACCTTGATCGGCCCGTAGTGGGCCTGCGGCACGCGCAGGTACTCGGCCTGGCCGCCGGGGACCTGGCCGTAGAGCTTGGTGTAGCCGAGCAGCGAAGCGCCCTTGCCGTGCTCTCTGACCTGGGTCGTTTCGCACTGCGACTGCAGGCCGCGCTCGCACATCCAGCAGTGGCCGCAGGAGATGTTGAACGGGACCACCACCCGGTCGCCGGGCTTGAGGTTCGTCACCTCCGGCCCGACCTCCTCGACCACGCCCATCGGCTCGTGGCCGAGGATGTCGCCCTCGGTCATGAACGCGCCCAGCACCTCGTACAGGTGCAGGTCGGAGCCGCAGATCCCGGTCGAGGTGATCCGCACGACCGCGTCCGTCGCCTCCTCGATCTTCGGATCCGGCACCTCTTCGACGCGGACGTCGCGCTTGCCGTGCCAGGTCACTGCCTTCATGGCTCTCCCTTTCCGCGGGCGGGTGTCTCCGCCCCGGCTTCCCGCGGAGGGCAGCCGACAAACTCAGGTGAGCGCGTCGGACACCAGGTACACGGCGGCAGCCACCGCCGCGGCGGCCGGGAAGGTCAGCACCCAGCCGAGGACGATGTCGCGCGCGATCCCCCACCGCACCGCCGACAGCCGCCGCGTCGCGCCGACGCCCATGATCGCCGCCGTGATGACGTGCGTCGTCGAGATCGGCGCCTTCACCGCGAACGCCGTCACGTACAACACCGACGACGCCACCGATTCCGCGACGAACCCGTGCGGCGGGTCGAGCGGGAACACCCGCCTGCCGAGCGTCCGCATGATCCGCAGGCCACCCGAATAGGTGCCCAGCGACAAGGCCCCGGCGCACGCCAGGGTCACCCACAGGGGCACCGAAAACGTCGTCTGCTCGCCCGCCGCCACCAGCGCCAGGACGATCACGCCCATGCCCTTCTGGGCGTCCTGCAGGCCGTGGCCGAGCGCGAGCGCCGACGCGGAGACGATCTGGAACCGGCGGAACACCCGGCCGCTGCGATGCGGGTTCGCCCGGCGCAGCAGCCACAGCGCGGCGACCATCGCGAGGTAGCCGAGCCCCAGCCCGAGCAGCGGCGACGCCACCATCGGGATCAGCACCTTCTCGGCGATCCCCGCCCAGTGCACGGTGCTCGCGGCGGCCAGTGCCGCGCCGACCATGCCGCCGATCAGCGAATGCGAGGACGACGACGGGAGCCCGAAGTACCAGGTGATCAGGTTCCAGGTGATGGCCCCGGCCAGCGCGGCGAACACCACGGTCAGCGCGTCCGGCCCCATCGGGACGTCGATGATCCCCTTGGCCACCGTCGCGGCGATACCGGTCGACAGCAGCGCGCCCGCGAGGTTCATCACCGCGGCCAGCACGAGCGCGGCGCGCAGGGTCAGCGCCCGGGTCGACACCGCGCTGGCGATGGCGTTGGCCGCGTCGTGGAACCCGTTGGTGTAGTCGAAGACCAGCGTCAGCACGATCACGGTGACCAGGGCGGCGGTCCCCGTCACTCAGGACTCCTTGACCGCGATGGTCTGCACCACGTCGGCGAGGTGCTCGAACGCGTCGGCGGCCAGCTCGAACTGCTCGACGACCTCTTTGGTCTTCAGCACCTCGAGGGCGTCGCCGCCCGGCTCGAACAGGTGGGCCAGGATCCGCCGGTAGACGCGGTCGGCCTCGTTCTCCAGCTCGTTGATCTCGATCCAGAACGGCTCGAGGTCGCCCACCTTGGCCAGGCCGGGCATGGACGAAGCCGTCAGCTCGGCGGCCCGGCACAGCACCCGGACCAGGACGTCGGTCCCCGGCGGGAACGTGCCGACGCGGTAGAGCACGGCCAGGTCCGCCGCGGTGTCCATGAAGTCCAGCACGTCGTCGATCTTGGCGGCGAGGGCCTGGATGTCCTCGCGGTCGAACGGCGTCACGAACGAGCTGTTGAGCTCCACCATGATCGTGTGGGTCAGCTCGTCACCCTGGTGCTCGACCTCGTGCAGGCGTTTCGCGAGCGGTTCCCGCTCGGCCGGGTCGGCGGCCACGAGGTCCCTCAGCAACGCCGTCGCGGTGACCAGGTTCTTCGCCGCTTCGGCGAGCAGGTCGAAGAACCGGGTGCCCCGTGGGGTGAAGCGCATGAATGCCTGTCCCTTCCTCGCGCACGCCCGTCGGGGGCCGGGTACCCCCTCCGGCCGGACGTTTAACGGCCGAACTCCGGGAAATCAGGATGCATGACCGATCCCGGATCCCGGCGCCTGAGAGTACTGCTCTGGCACGTGCACGGCTCGTGGACCGACGCTTTCGTCCGCGGCCGCCACGACTACTTCCTGCCGGTGTCACCCGACGGCGCGCCCTGGGGCCTCGGCAAGGCGGGGCGGAACTGGCCCTCGGTGACCGAAGTGCCGCTCGACCGGCTGGCCGAGGCCGAGCCCGACGTCGTCGTCCTGCAACGCCCCGAAGAGCTCGAACTCGCCGCCCGCCTGGGTGTTCCGTCCGTCTACGTGGAACACAACGCGCCCCGCCCGTACGCCGCGTCCAGTGAACACCCCCTGGCCGGCCGGTCCGACATCACCGTCGCGCACGTGACCCACTTCAACGCGGCGATGTGGGACTGCGGCCGCGCCCCGGTGACCGTCGTGCCGCACGGCATCCCCGATCCGGGACCGCGCTACACCGGCGAACTCGCCGCCGGCGTGTCGATGATCAACGAGCCGGTGCGGCGGGAGCGCGTCACCGGCGCCGATCTGCTCGGCACCCTCGCCGGAGCCGCCGCCGCCCCCGTCGACGTGTTCGGCATGGGGACCGAGGAGCTCGGCGCGCCGCTGCGGGGCCTGGGCGACGTCCCGGCGCCGAAGCTGCACGACGAGATCGCCCGCCGCCGCGTGTACCTGCACACCGCCCGGTGGACGTCGCTGGGCCTGTCCCTTTTGGAGGCCATGCACCTGGCGATGCCGGTCGTCGTCTTCGCCGCCACCGAGGCGGTCGAAGCGGTGCCGGACGACGCGGGTGTGCTCTCCACGGACGTCTCCGTGCTGGCGCGCGGTTTCCGCGAGCTGCTGCACGAACCCGACTTCGCCGCACTGGCCGGCAAGAACGCCCGCGAACACGCCCTGAAGCACTACGGGCTGGACGCTTTCCTGACCGCTTGGGACCACCTCCTCGCCGAGACGGCCCGTTGACCTGTGAAGGGAACGCCTCACCGATGAAGATCGCGATGGTGTCCGAGCACGCCAATCCCCTCGCCGCGCTGGGCGAAGCCGACGCCGGCGGCCAGAACGTGCACGTCGCGGAGCTGTCGGCCGCGCTGGTGCGCGCCGGGCACGACGTCACCGTCTACACGCGGCGGGAGAGCCGCGACGAGCCCCCGGAGGTCCGGGCACCCCAGGGCTACCGCGTCGTGCACGTACCCGCCGGGCCGCCCCGCAAGGAGCCGAAGGACCACCTCCTGCCCTACATGGGCGAGTTCGGCAGCTTCCTGCGGGACCGGTGGGCGCTCGATCGGCCGGACCTGGCGCACGCGCACTTCTGGATGTCCGGCCTCGCGACCTCGCTCGCGGCGAGCACGACCGGGACGCCGGTGGCCCAGACGTTCCACGCCCTCGGCGTGGTCAAGAAGCGCTACCAGGGCGACAAGGACACCAGCCCGGCCGACCGCATCCGGCTGGAGCGGATCATCGGCAGGCAGGCGGGACGCGTGATCGCCACCTGCTCCGACGAGGTCTTCGAGCTGTCCCGCCTCGGCGTGCCGCGGTCGCGGATCTCGATCGTCCCGTGTGGGGTCGACCTCGGCCGCTTCTCCCCCGACGGGCCGGTGGCCCGCCGCCGGCTGCCGCACCGGCTGGTCGCCGTCGGCCGGCTGGTCCCGCGCAAGGGGTTCGACATCGCGATCACGGCGCTGGCGCAGCTGCCGGACACCGAGCTCGTCATCGCGGGCGGCCCGGAGCGGGGCCGGCTGTCCCAGGACCCCGAGGCGGCCCGGCTGCGGCAGCTGGCCGACCGGCTCGGCGTCGGCGACCGCGTCCGCTGGCCCGGCCAGGTGTCGCGGGAGGACATGCCGGCCCTGCTGCGCTCGGCCGACGCCGTGGTGTGCACACCGTGGTACGAACCGTTCGGGATCGTCCCGCTGGAGGCGATGGCCTGCGGCGTCCCGGTGGTCGCGGCCGCGGTCGGCGGCCTGACCGACACGGTGGTCGACGGCGTCACGGGGCTGCTGGTCCGCCCGCACCAGCCGAAGGAACTCGCATCCCGGGTCCGGCGGCTGATCGACGACCCGGCGCTGTGCCACGCCTACGGCACCGCGGGCCACGACCGCGCGGTCGCCCGGTATTCGTGGGACCGCGTCGCCGCCGACACGCTGCGCGCGTACCACAAGCTGGTCCCCCAGACCGCGGTCACCGCCGAGGCCCGCTGACCGCCGCGGAAAATGGTTCTCCGGGGGCGACGCGGTACCCGAGCACGAAAGACCGGTCCGAGCGATTTCATCCTGGAAACCTGGCGATGGTCCGGTCACCGGCCTCAGGATCGGCCACCTAGCCCGCCTCAGCCCACGTAACGGCGGGCCTTCGAGGCTCGTTGCGGGGCTTCCAGCAGGCGCAGCCCGTGCTCGACGTGCTGCGGGACCACCCGGCGGTCCCGCAGCACCCACGGCAGGCCGCGGGCCACGTCCAGCAGCGCCGCCGCCGTGGCGGCGTCGAACGGCGCGGACCGCAGGACGTCGCGACCGCGGCGGAAGACCGCGGGCCAGGGCCGCCGCAGCAGGAGCGTCCACATCGTGTTGCGGATGCCCAGGCGACGGCGGTGGCGCGGGTCGCGCAGCGTCGACGGCGCGTGGTGGATGACCACGTCCTCCGCCCAGCACATCCACCAGCCGCGGGCGGCGAGGTCCAAGGCGAACAGCTCCTCCTCGCCGCCGAGCCACATCCGCGTCGAGAAGCCGCCGACCTCGCGGAACGCGCTGACGCGCACCGCCGTCAGGCCCGCCATGATGCCGAGCAGCGCCGGCCCCGGCAGCCAGTCCGGCCCCGGCACCGGCGACTCGCGCAGCTCCGGCGTGATCGGGTCCTCGGCCAGGCCGGGCTCGACCAGGCAGCGGCCGGTCACCGAGCCGAGCCCCGGGAACTCGTCCAGCAGGTCGGCGGCCCGGGTGAGCGCGCCGGGCTGCCACGTCGTGTCGTCGTCGCAGAAGGCGACGTACGGTGTCGTCACCTCCTCGACCGCGATGTTGCGGGCCACCGCGCCGAGGTTCTCCGCCAGCCGGAACAGGCGGACCCCGGGGAATTCCCGGGCGACCATGTCGGCCGTGCCGTCCGCCGAGCCGTTGTCCGCGACGAAGATCGGCGCCGCGTCCGGGAGGGACGTCATGTGCGCCAACGTCTCGCGCAACTGCGAGCGGCGGTTGCAGGTGATGATCACGACCGAGATTCGCGCCATTCGGCGGTCCTTTCCAGAGTCCGGGCCTGGTGTTCGACGTGCGCGGGCAGGACGCGCCGCGAGCTCAGCGCGCGCGGCAGGCGCGGGACCGCGCCGAGGACGGCGCCGGGCGCCCGCACCAGCGTCCGGGCCACCTCGCGGCGGCAGACGCGCGGTGGGCGGCGCAGCACGGCAATGAGCAACCGGTTGCGCAGTTCCGCCCGGCGCCGCCACGACGACGGTGGCCGCGAGCGGGACGGGTGGTGGTGGGCGCGCAGGTGGCCGACGTAGCAGACCTCCCAGCCGCGCGCGGCCAGGTCGTAGGCCAGCAGCTGTTCCTCCGCGCCGAAGTGCAGCAGCGGGCTGAACCCGCCCACCTGCAGGTACGCCGTGCGGCGCACGATCGCGGAGCAGGCCAGGAAGCCGAGCACCAGCGGCCCGGGCGCGCCGTCCGGGTGCCCCAGCGGGCTGCGCTCCATCTCCGGCGTCACCGGGTCGTCCCGGCAGTCCGGGCCGACGAGGGTGCGGGCGGCGAGCAGGCCGGTGCGCGGGTGCTCGTCGAAGATCCGCTCCGCCTCGGCCAGCGCGTCCGGCGCCCACCACGAGTCGTCGTCGCTGAAGGCGATGTAGGGCGTGTCGGCCGCGATGACGCCGAGGGTGCGTGCGGCGGCGCCGAGGTTCTGCGGCAGGCGGATCACGCGGGTGTTCGCATGCCGTCCGGCGACCTCGGCCGTGTCGTCCTCGGAGGCGTTGTCCAGCACGATGACCGGCGGCTGCGGGTCCAAAGAGGACAGCTGGCGGAGGGTGCGCGCCAGCTCGGTGGCGCGGTTGCGGGTGGCGATGACGACGGTCGTGCGCGCGCTCACCGCGCCCCCACCAGCTCGTCGACCAGCGCGGCCAGGGAGGCCGGGTGCCCGGGCGGCCGCACCGGCGCCCGCAGGCACCACTTCAGGCGGGCGTCGAGCAGCGCGGTGTCGTGGACGTCTTCGGCGGCCACCACCGGCCAGTCCAGCGCCGTCCCCTGTGCGGTCACCTTCCCGCCGCCGGCCACCGGGTCGACGGCGAGCACCGGCACCCCGGCCTTGAGCCCGAACACCAGCCCGTGCAGCCGGGTCGTCACCACGGCGTCCATTTTGGACACCAAGGCGGCGAACTGGTCCGGGGTCGCGCACCGCTCCCAGTCCTCGTGCGCGAGCCGGGTGTCCAGCGGCACGCGGGCGCAGTCCAGGCGGGCGAGCCAGCCGGTCAGTGCCGCGTGGACGTCGGCGTGGCGCCCCGCGCTGCCGTACTCCGGCTGGCCCGGCGCCAGGATCACGCCGAGCACCGGCGTGGGCGAAACCGTGGCCCCCAGCGACAGGTCGAGTTCGGCGATGCCGCCGTCGTCACGCGGGAGGACCCGGTGGAACCCCGTCACCGCCGGGTCTTCGGCGTCGGGCACGGACACGCCGACCGCGATCCGGCGGCAGGCGGCGTAGCGCTCGTGCAGCGAACGCACCTGCGGCCCGTGAACCGGGCCGCAGACGAAGACGACGTGGGTGTAGTCCTCGGGTGGCGCGTCGGGCAGGTGCAGGGTGCCGGGGCGGAAGCCGGGGCTCCACGCGATCCGGTGGTCGATCCCCGCCTCCGCCAGTGCCGCCCCGGCCGCGCGCAGGCTGAGGACGTCACCCGCCGTGGCTTCCCCGTGCCGGAAACTGGCCCAACCGGTGAGCAGAACTCGCATGGTAATGGCGCTTACCCGCTCTCCACCCCCTTACACGGGTTTGCCCCCACCAGAGCCGGGTAGCCGCCACGGCATGACGGATCCGGGAGTGACCAGGCGGTTCGAGCGTGCGGTGGTGACCGGGGGTGCCGGCTTCGTCGGCGCCCACCTGTGCGAGCTGCTGCTCGAAGAGGACATCGAAGTGATCGCCGTGGACAACCTCGTGACGTCCTCGGCGGACACCGTCGACCACCTGCGCCGCCACGACCGGTTCCGGTTCGTGCGCCACGACGTCACGCAGCCGATGCCGCTGGGCTGCGAAGCCGACGTCGTGTTCCACCTCGCTTCGGCCGCGTCGCCCCGCGACTACCTGGCCCTGCCGATCGAGACGCTGCGCGCGGGCTCGCACGGCACCGAGAACGCGCTCGAGCTGGCCCGCCGCGACGGCGCCCGGTTCGTGCTCGCCTCGACCAGCGAGGTCTACGGCGATCCGCTGGAACACCCGCAGCGCGAAGGGTATTGGGGCAACGTCAACCCGATCGGGCCGCGGAGTGTCTACGACGAAGCCAAGCGCTACGCCGAAGCGCTGACGTCGGCCTACCGCCGCGAATTCGGCACCGACACGGCGATCGCGCGGATCTTCAACACCTACGGCCCCGGCATGCGCGCCCACGACGGCCGGATGATCCCGGCCTTCCTCGACCAGGCCCTGAAGAACGAGCCGATCACCGTCACCGGCACCGGCGAACAGACCCGGTCCATCTGCTACGTCGAGGACACCGTCCGCGGCCTGCTCGCCCTCGCGCGGTCCGGCCACCCCGGGCCGGTGAACATCGGCAACCCGCACGAGCTGACCGTCCGCCAGGTCGCGGACCGGATCAAGGACATCACCGGGTCCCGCTCGCCCATCGAGTCCATCGACGCCGTCGTCGACGACCCGCAGCGGCGCTGCCCCGACATCTCCCTCGCCCGCGACGTCCTCGGCTGGGAACCGAAGGTCGACGCCGACGACGGCCTCCGTCGCACCGCGGCGTGGTTCCGGCGCGCGTCGCGCTGAGTAGCGACGCCCAGGGCTTATGCGCGCCATCGTTTATCAACGACTTCGCCGGGTAGCGCTATAGGTGAGAGCGGGCCTCACGAGTCCGCACCGGAACGCCAGAGGCAGGTCGATGCGCATACTCGGGATCAATGCCGTCTTCCACGACCCCGCCGCAGCGCTGGTGGTGGACGGGGAGATCGTCGCCGCGGCGGAGGAAGAACGCTTCAGCCGCCGCAAACACGGCAAGCAGGCGGTGCCGTTCTCCACCTGGGAACAGCCCGCCCAGGCCGCCGCCTGGTGCCTGGCCCAGGCGGGACTGTCCGCGAAGGACCTCGACGCCGTCGGGTACTCCTACGACCCCGCACTGGTCGAGCCGGGCCTGCCCGGCCACGACCCGAGCGGCGAGGAGTTGCGGACGGAGTTCGCGAAACGGGCACCCCTGTTCCTGAAGTCCGCTTTGCCCGGACTCGACCCGGGCATCGTCAAGTTCGTCCGGCACCACGTCGCGCACGCCGCGTCGGCCGCGCTCGCCGCCCCGTTCGGCGACTGCGCCGTGCTCGTCGCCGACGGCCGCGGCGAGAGCACGTCCTATCTGGCCGGTGAGTACCGCGACGGGCGGTTCAAGGAACTGGCGGCGCAGAAGCTGCCGCACTCGCTCGGCCTGCTCTACGAAGACCTCACCGAGCACCTCGGCTTCGCGCGGTCCAGCGACGAGTACAAGGTCATGGCGCTCGCCTCCTACGGCAAGCCGGAGTTCCTCGACGAACTCTGCGAGCACGTCCACGTCACCGGCGACGGCGGGTTCCACGCCTCCGGTGTCGACCTGGCTTCGCTGGCCCCGCGCCGCGAAGCCGGTGAGGAGCTGAGCCGGCGGCACGCCGATCTCGCCGCGAGTGTCCAGAAAGTCCTCGAGGACATCCTGCTGGAGCTGACGGACTGGCTGCACGAGGCCACCGGCCAGCGCGACCTGGCGCTGGCGGGCGGGATCGCGCTCAACTGCGTCGCCAACACTCGGCTGCACGCCGAGGGCCCGTTCGACCGGATCTGGGTGCA
This sequence comes from Amycolatopsis kentuckyensis, assembly GCF_002155975.1. GTDB lineage: Bacteria > Actinomycetota > Actinomycetes > Mycobacteriales > Pseudonocardiaceae > Amycolatopsis > Amycolatopsis kentuckyensis. The sequence goes on along the minus strand of NZ_MUMI01000256.1, from coordinate 6,880 downwards.
GCCGGCCGCCGGGGACGCGGGCACCGCGCTGGGAGCCGCGCTGCAGCTGGCCGCCGAAGCCGGGGAACGCGGGGCCCCCATGGGGGACGCCGGTCTCGGTCGCGGGTGGACCGACGAAGAGCTCGAAGACATCCTCATCAAGGCGAAGCTGCCCTACGAACGACCGGACGACCTCGCCGAGACCGTCGCCGAAGCGCTCGCGAACGACGAAGTGATCGCCTGGTTCCAGGGCCGCGCCGAGTTCGGCCCGCGGGCGCTCGGGCACCGGTCGCTGCTGGCCCACCCGGGCCGCAAGGCGAACCTCGAGCGGCTCAACGACGTCAAGGGCCGCGAGCAGTTCCGCCCGGTGGCGCCGATGGTGCGGGCCGAGCGGGCGGCCGAGATCTTCACCCGCGGCCCGCTGCCCAGCCCGTACATGCTGTTCGTGCACGACGTCGCCGAAGACTGGCGCGACCGCATCCCGGCCGTCACCCACGTCGACGGCACGGCTCGCGTGCAGACCGTCGAAGAACGCGAAAACCCGGTGCTGGCCCGGATGCTGGCCGGCTTCGAGCGCCGGACCGGGCTGCCGGTCGTGATCAACACCAGTCTCAACACCGCGGGCCGCCCGATGGTCGACTCGCCGCGGGACGCGCTGGAGTGCTTCGGCTCGGCCCCGATCGACCTGCTCGCGCTGGGGCCGTTCGTGCTCCGGCGGCCGCGATCCCCCCGAACCGGCGCGGCGTCGCCGGAGGAGAAGGAGGTGCCGTGATGGAAGACCATCTCGCCGCGTTGGCCCGAGCCGCCGAGCGGACCCGCGAATCCGCCCCCACGATAACCGCGTGGGGCCGGCACCTCGCCGGGGTGTTCGAGGCCGGCGGCAAACTGCTGGCCTGCGGCAACGGTGGCAGCGCCGCCGAAGCCCAGCACCTCACCGGCGAGCTCGTCGGCCGGTTCCGCCACGAACGCCAGCCGCTGTCGGCCATCGCGCTGCACGCGGACACCTCCGCGACCACGGCGATCGTCAACGACTACGGCGACCACGAAGTCTTCGCCCGCCAGGTGCGCGCCCACGGGCGCCCGGGCGACGTGCTGGTCTGCCTGTCCACCAGCGGCACCAGCCAGAACGTCGTCGCCGCCGCGAAGGCCGCGCACGAGCTCGGCGTGACGACCTGGGCCCTGACCGGCCCGGCCCCCAACCCCCTCGCGGCCCTGTGCGACGACGCCGTGACGGTCGAAGCGCCGACCGTGGCGACCGTGCAGGAAATGCACCTGGCACTGGTGCACGGCCTGTGCGCGGCCCTCGACGACGCGCTCGGGGTGACCGCGTGAAGCCGCTGGTCGTCCTGGGCGACACGCTGCTGGACGTCGACGCCGAAGGCACCGCCGAGCGGCTGTGCCCGGAGGCGCCGGTGCCGGTGGTCGACCTGACGGCCCGGCGCCGCCGCCCCGGCGGGGCCGGGCTCGCCGCGCTGCTGGCCGCCCGGTCGGCGGCCGAAGTCGTCCTGGTCACGCCGCTCGGCGACGACGAAGGCGGCCACGCGCTGACCGGGCTGCTGGAACCGGACGTCACCGTGCTGCCGCTGCCGCTGCGCGGCACGACGGTGTGCAAGACCCGCGTCCGCGCGGGCGGGCAGTCGTTGCTGCGCCTGGATTCCGGCGACGGCACGGCGACCACCGACCCGCTGCCCGCCCGGGTGCACGAGGTCCTGGACGGCGCCGGCGCGGTGCTCGTGGCCGACTACGGCCGGGGCCTGACGCGCAATCCCGACGTCCGGCGGCTGCTGCGGGAGCTGGCCGAGCGCATCCCGGTGGTGTGGGACCCGCACCCCCGCGGCGCGCAGCCGGTGCCCGGCACCCGGCTGGTCACCCCGAACCTCGCCGAGGCGCGCGCGGTGCTCGCCGGGCACGAGGAACCGGCCGAGCTCGCCAAGCTGCTGCGTGGCCACTGGCACGCCGACGCGGTCGCGGTGACCACCGGGTCCCGGGGTGCGGTGCTGGCCGACGGACTCGGCGAAACGACCGTCCCGATCCCGGCCGCGGCCCGGACGCCGGGGCCCGCCGCGCCCGACACGTGCGGTGCGGGCGACCGGTTCGCCGCCGCGGCCACCGCGGCCCTGCTCGGCGGGGCGGACACGACCGAAGCCGTGGTGACGGCGGTCGAGGCGGCCGCCCGGTTCGTCGCCGCCGGGGGCGCGACCGCGCTGTCCACGAACGACGGCCCGGTGCCCGACCCGCAGCCGGCCACCGATGCCTTCGGCCTCGCCGAGCGGATCCGCGAGACCGGCGGCCGGCTGATCGCCACCGGCGGCTGCTTCGACCTGCTGCACCCCGGGCACGTCAGCCTGCTGCGGCAGGCCCGCGCCCTCGGCGACGCGCTCGTCGTCTGCCTCAATTCCGACGCTTCGGTGCGGAGCCTCAAGGGACCCGGGCGGCCGCTGGTCCGCGACCGCGACCGGGCCCGGCTGCTCACCGCTTTGTCCTTTGTGGACGCCGTCGCCGTCTTCGACGAGGCCTCGCCCACGGCCGTCCTGGAGAAGCTGCGCCCGGACGTATGGGTGAAGGGCGGCGACTACGCGGACGCGGACCTGCCCGAACGTGCCGTGGTCGAACGGCACGGCGGCGAGGTCGTGCTCGTCCCGACCGTGCCCGGCTACTCGACCTCCCGGCTGGTCGCCGCGGCGGCCACTGCCTGACCCCTCGCCCGCGAAGGAGAGCGATGCGACCCCTCGGCAACGTCCTGATCACCGGTGGCGCGTCCGGACTCGGCGCCGCCACCGTCGACGCCGTCCGCAAGGCCGGCGGCACCCCGTACGTCCTCGACCGCGTCCGCCCCGAGGACCCGGCCGAATACGTCGAAGCCGACCTGACCGACACCGCCGCCACCGAGGCCGCGGTGCGGGAAATCGCCGAGCGCGCGGGCGGCCTCGACGGCGTCTTCACCGCCGCCGGCACCGACGCCTGCGGGCCACTCGGCGCAGTGTCCACCGAGGACTGGGAACGGGTCGTCAAGGTGAACCTGTTCGGCACGGCCGCGGTGATCCGCGCCGCGCTCCCCTACCTGGAACGCTCCCACGGCACGGTCGTCACCGTCGCCTCCACCCTGGGCATCAAGGCGGTCAGCGACGCGACCGCCTACTGCGCCTCGAAGTTCGGCGTCGTCGGCTTCACCCGGGCGCTGGCCGCCGAGCTGGCCGGGCGCGTCGGCGTCACGCTGCTCGTCCCGGGCGGGATGTGGACGCACTTCTTCGACGACCGCACCGACCAGTACAAGCCGCCGCCGGATGCGAAGCTCAACCAGCCCGAGCACGTCGCGAACACCGTGGTGTTCGCGCTCCAGCAGCCGCCGGGCGCCGAAGTCCGCGAGCTGGTCGTGTGCGCGTCCGAGGAGGGGTCGTGGCCGTGAGCTCCGCGGTCCTCGTGCTGCGCGCGCTCGGCGTCGGGGACCTGCTGACGGCGGTGCCCGCGCTGCGCGCCCTGCGTGCGGCATACCCCGGCGACCGGCTGGTGCTGGCCGCGCCGGAAGGCCTGCGGGACCTGGTGGAGCTGATCGACGCGGTCGACGAGCTGCTGCCGACACCCGGGCTCGGGGCGCTCGCCTGGCCGGGCTCCCCGCCGCGGCTCGCGGTCAACCTGCACGGCAGCGGCCCGGAGAGCCTCCACGACCTCCTGGACACCGACCCGGCCGAGCTGCTGACCCACCGCCACCCCGACTTCCCCGACGTGCCCGGTCTCGAGTGGCGCGACGACGTGCACGAGGTCGACCGCTGGTGCCGGCTCGTCGAGTACCACCACTTGGAGGCGGACCGCTCGGCCCTGCACCTGCCGGTGCCGCCGGGCCCGAGCCCCGCGCCGGACGCCGTCGTGGTCCACCCCGGTGCCGCGTTCCCCGCGCGGCGCTGGCCGGCCGAGCGGTTCGCGACCGTCGTCCGGGACCTCGCGGCCGACGGGCACCGCGTCGTGCTCACCGGCAGCGCCGCCGAACGCGACCTGGCGCTTTCCATCGCCGAAGTGGCCGGGCTCGGCGAGGACGCCGTCCTGGCCGGGCGCACCGGCCTGGCGGAACTGGCCGCCCTGGTGGCCGGAGCCGCGCTCGTCGTCTGCGGTGACACCGGCGTCGGGCACCTCGCCACCGCGTTCGGCACTCCGTCGGTGCTGCTGTTCGGGCCGACTCCGCCGCGGTTGTGGGGCCCGCCGCCCTCGGCGCGTCAGCACGTCGTGCTCTGGGCCGGGAACGTCGGCGACCCGCACGGCGAAGAGCCCGACGGCGGGTTGCTGCTGCTCGGCGAGGAGCGCGTACTGGCGGCTACACGCGCGGCCTTGGAGATGCGGGTGGCCCATGGGTGAGCACATCGGGATCGTCGGCGCGGGCTACGTCGGCCTGACCAGTGCCGCCTGCTTCGCCCGCCTCGGGCACCGCGTCACCTGCGTGGACGCCGACGCGTCCAAAGTGGACGAGCTGAACGGGGGTGTCGTCTCGATCGCCGAACCCGGCCTCGCCGAGCTGGTCGGGCAGGGCCTCGCCGACCGGACACTGAGCTTCACCACCGCCCAGGCGGAGCTCCACGGCGCGGACCTCGTCCTCCTGTGCCTGCCCACGCCGCCCGCCGAGGACGGCCGGCCCGACCTCGGCGTGCTCGAACACGTCGTGCCCCAGCTCGGGCGGCTGCTGCGGCCCGGCTGCGTGGTGGTGACCAAGTCGACCGTGCCGGTCGGCACCGCGGCGCGGCTGCCCCGCCTGCTGGGCCGCGACGACCTGCCGGTGGTGGCCAACCCGGAGTTCCTCCGCGAAGGCCACGCCGTCGAAGACTTCCTGCACCCGGACCGGGTGGTGGTGGGCACCGACCCGGCGGATTCGCCGGCGGCACACCGGGTCGCGCGGCTGTACGAGCCGACCGGCGCCCCGGTGGTGGCGACCGACTCGGCCAGCGCCGAACTCGCGAAGTACGCGAGCAACGCGTTCCTCGCCGTCAAGCTGTCCTACGTGAACGTCCTCGCCGAACTGTGCGAGCGGTTCGGCGCGGACGTCCGCGAGGTCTCGCGCACCATGGGCCTCGACGCGCGGATCGGTCCCGAGTTCCTCGCCCCCGGCCCCGGCTGGGGCGGTTCGTGCCTGCCGAAGGACACCTCGGCCCTGCTGCACGCGGCGGAGTCGGCGGGCGTCGACTTCGGCATCCTGCGTGACGCCGTCCGCGTCAACGCCCGGCAGCGCGCCCGGGTGGTGCGGGCCGTGCGGCAGGCCGTGACCGGGTCACCCGCCGGGTCCCTCGCCGGAGCCCGCATCGGCCTGCTGGGCCTGGCCTTCAAGGCGGGCACCGGCGATCTGCGCGACTCCCCCGCGCTCGCGGTGGCCGGCGACCTGGCCCGCGCGGGCGCCGAGCTGACCGCGCACGATCCCGCCGTCACGTGCGTGCCCGGCATGAGTGCGGTCCAGGTCGTCGATGACCCGTATCTGGTGGCCAAGGACGCCGCCGCGCTCGTCGTGCTCACCGAGTGGCCCGAGTTCCGGGACCTCGACTGGGCCCGGCTGGCCGCGTCCGCCGACCGGGCGGTCGTCGTCGACACCCGCAACCTGCTCGATCCCGACGTGCTCGCCGAAGCCGGGTTCGCCCACATCGGCGTCGGCACCCATCCCAGGAGGCAGTCATGACCCTGCGCGTCCTCGCGTTGACCTGCACGCTCAAGCCGTCGCCCGCGAAGTCGAGCAGCGACCTCATCGCCCGGCAGCTGCTCGACCTCTTCGCCGAACGCGGCGCCACCGGCGAGCTGGTCCGGGTGGTCGACCACGACGTCCGCCCGGGCGTCGAGGCCGACATGGGTGACGGCGACGCGTGGCCGGACATCCGGCGGAAGATCGCCGCCGCCGACATCCTGCTGATCGCCACCCCGACGTGGGTCGGCCACATGTCGAGCGTCGCGCAGCGGGTCCTGGAACGGCTCGACGCCGAGCTGTCCGAAACGGACGACGAAGGCCGGCCGGCGATGTTCGGCAAGGTCGGCGTGGCGGCGGTCGTCGGCAACGAGGACGGTGCCCACAAGATCATCGCGGACCTGTTCCAGGCGCTGAACGACGTCGGCTTCACGGTGCCGGCCCAGGGCGCGACGTACTGGAACGGTGAGGCCATGCAGGGCGGCGACTACCAGGACCTCGACGAGACGCCCGAGGCCGTGGCCTCGACGAACGCGACCCTGGTCCGCAACGCCGTCCACCTCGCCGACTTGCTGCGCGAACAGCAGTACCCGGCCAAGTGACTACGCCATTCGAGTGACAACGCTGCGCCGGACGAGTGTGGCGCAGGACACGTGGGTAACCCCTCGAGACCTTCCATCCGCGTCAGGGGGCTCCACCATGCCGAACCGTGTCCTGATCAGCCGCGACAGCAAGCCGATCCCCTGCGAAGAGTGCGGCCTGCCGACGTTGCACGTCGCGCGGCTGGTGTCCGGGGACGGCACGTTGCTGGGCCAGACGATGGTGTGCACCGCCTGCCGGCGGCACCGGTCGGACGCCGAAGCGATCGCGGTGCAGTAGGTTCAGCGCTTTTCCAGGTGTTCCAGCAGCAGCCGCGCGGGCAGCGTCATGGTGCCCAGGCCCAGCCGGGCGGGGACGCCGTCCCCCTCGGCCGTCACCAGCCGCTCCTCGAGCTTGCCGAGCAGGGCGCGGCATTCGTCCAGTTCGACGGGTTCGCCGGCCACCGCCACGGCCTGCACGGCCCCGGCCAGGTGGTGCATCAGGTCGGCCAGCGCTTCCCGCGCGTCCGGCCAGGGGTACTCGAACGGGTGCTCCCGCCGGCCCGCGGTGGTCCGCACGGCGGCGGTCAGCTGCGACATCGCGGGCCAGAGCCCGATGAGCGTCCGAAGTGGACGTTCATGCCGCGCCCCGGCGGCGGGCCGCCCGCGCCGG
>NZ_MUMI01000255.1 GCF_002155975.1 Amycolatopsis kentuckyensis | reverse complement strand
GACAGCGGGCCGCCGGGCGGCGGCCCGCTGTCGGCCCGGCTCGACGGCCTCAACGGCTCCCCGGACGCCGACATCGACGTCCCGCCGGGCCCGATGGCGAGCGGGCCGTTCGCGACGCCGCCCGCCGCGCCCGGCCGGCCGCGCCGCGCCCCGTCGCGCCGCCCGGAGCCGAAGCGCGAGGACCACACCGAGCAGTTCTCGGCGGTCCCCGACGACGAGCCGCCGGTGCCGCCGAAGGGCAAGCAGCCCGAGCCGGAGCCGTCTTCGCCCGCCGGCCTGGCGAACTGGCGCAAGCGGCGGCAGAAGGAGCAGATGGAGGACACCGAGATCGGCGTCATGCCGGCGGTGCCCACCGACACCCCGGACGACGGCTACCCCGAGGACGACTTCGAGCCCGACGGCTTCGCCCCGGAGAGCAGCGGCTACCAGGCCGCCTACGACGCGGGCCCGCCGACCGGCGCGTACCCGCCGCCGATGCCGTTCGCGCCCGGCGACCGGGCCTCGCGGGCGCCGATCCCCGACGATCTCGCGCCCTACGAGCGCGAGTTCGCCGACGACTACCCGGCGGACGGCCCGGACTTCGAGCAGGACGACTACGCCTACGAGCAGGGCGAAGGCTACGAAGACGAGTACGACGACGCGCCCGAGCCGGCCGCGGAGCCGGAACCCGCGGCTTCGCCCGGCAAGCAGTGGCTGGCCCTGGCCGGCCAGCTGGCGATGGGTGTCGTCGGCGGGGCGGCCGTCTGGCTCGGCTTCAACTGGCTGTGGGTCAACATCCCGGCCGCCGCGCTGATCGCCGCGTTGCTGGTGGTCGTCGCGCTGGTCTGGATCGTGCGGAAGATCCGCCGCGCGGAAGACCTGCAGACCACGGTGCTGGCGGTGCTGGTGGGCCTGGTGGTGACGGTCTCGCCGGCGGCGCTGCTGCTCGTCGGCCGGTGACGTCGGCGCGGTGATCCGCGTCGCGTTGGCGGCCCGGCGGCGCGGCCCGGGCACCGCGGGCGAGGCAGGATGGCGCGCGTGACAGACGAGCAGCCGGTCCCCGTCGGACTCAGCACGGCGTCGGTGTGGCCCCTCAAGGCGGGCACCGCCTTCGAGCTGGCCGCCGAGCTCGGCTACGACGGGGTCGAGGTGATGGTCTGGGCCGACCCGGTCAGCCAGGATGTCACGGCGCTGCGGCGCTGGTCGCGGCGCACCGGTGTGCCCGTGCTGTCGGTGCACTCGCCGTCGCTGCTGATCACCCAGCGGATCTGGTCGCCGGATCCGGCGGTGCGGCTGCGGATGTCGGTCGACGCCGCGCTCGAGCTCGGCGCGCGCACGGTGGTGGTGCATCCGCCGTTCCGCTGGCAGCGCCGGTACGGGGACGGGTTCGGTGATCTGGTCGCCGAACTGGAGGAGTCGAGCGGCGTCGAAATCGCCGTGGAAAACATGTTCAAGGTCCGGCCGCCGGGTGGTTCGAAGAATTCGCGCGTGTCCGCGTTCCGGCCGTCGATCGATCCGACGGACGTCGGGTTCCGGCACTACACGCTCGACCTGTCCCACACAGCGGCAGCCGAGATGGACGCGCTGGCGCTCGCGCAACGGATGGGTGACGGCCTCACGCACGTCCATCTGGCGGACGGCACCGGCGTCCCGAAGGACGAACACCTGGTACCCGGACGCGGCGGCCAGCCCTGCGCCGAACTGCTCGAGAAGCTGGTCAGCAACGGTTTTTCCGGCCAGATCGTGCTGGAGATCAACACCCGGCACGCCGTCGCCGCGGCGCAGCGGGTCCGCGATCTGGCGGAGGCGTTGTTGTTCGCGCGGTTCCACCTCGGCCAATAACCGCGCCGCCCTATCCACGCCCGAGTGCATTTCCGCCGGTCGAACCCGTAAAGTTCGGACCGTGAACCCGTCGCTCTCGTTGCTCGTCACCTACCCCGATTCCCGAAATGGCGCGGACCGTTCGTGAGCGGAATGGACGGCACCGCCGTGTCCTTCGACACGGCGAGTGCGGCGCGGTCGCTGGGGGACGGCACTTTCACCGCGGTGCTGCGTGCGGAATGGGCCGTCGGCTCGCACCCGCACGGGGGTTTCCTGCTCGCCCTGCTGGCCCGGGCGGCGATCGCCGCCCTGCACGAGCGCGGTGAGCCGCACGCGGAGCCGCTGGTCGTCAGCGCGGAGTTCCTGCACGCGCCCGCGCTCGGCCCGGTCCTGCTGCGCACGGACGTCCGCAAGGTCGGCCGCCGCGCGACGGTGGTCGAGGTCCGGCTGGAGCAGCGCGGCCGCAGCTGCGTCGAGGCCCGGGTGACGACGGGCAGGCTGCCGATGCGGCGCCCGGAGTGGACCGACGTGCCGTCGATGCCGGCCGAGCCGCCGCCGGGCGCGCTGGCGATGGCCGAGAGCACCGAGGGACCGTTCAACCTGGCCAAGGGCTGCGAGGTCCGCCTGGACCCGGCGACGGCGGGTTACCTGACGGGCCGGACGGGCGAGCCGCCCCGGATGCGGCTGTGGGTCCGGCCGCGGCACAGCCTGGTCGACCCGTACTTTTCGCTGCTGGCGTCCGACGTGAACCCGCCGGTGGTGATGAACCTGGGGCGCATCGGCTGGGCACCGACGGTCCAGCTGACGGCGCTGCTGCGAACCCGCCCGGCACCCGGCTGGCTGCGCGTGGTGGTCGAGTCGAGGTCGGTGCACGAGTCGTGGTTCGACTCCGACGCAACGGTGGTGGACGCACAGGGGCGGCTGGTGTGCCAGGCCCGGCAACTGGGATTGGCCCCGGCTCCGGGCGGCTGAGCGCGGGCCGGGTGTGTCTTGAGGGGCATCCCTCGTGATTGGGTGACCTCGCCCCGGCACCGGGTGGCCGGGGCGGGTTTGGCACGCTTTACGCCATGACGGTCATCGCGGTGCTGGGTGCGGGCAAGATCGGTGAGGCGTTGCTCTCGGGGCTGCTGCACGGCGGCCACGACGCCGGCGACCTCCTCTTCACCGAGCGGTACCCGGCGCGCGTCGACGAGCTGACCAGCCGCTACGGCATCCGCGGCGTGGAGGTCGAAGAAGCCGCCAAGCGGGCCGACATCCTGGTCGTCGCCGTCAAGCCGCAGGACATCGAGCCCGTCCTGGACGAGCTTGCGCCGCTGCTCGGGCCGTCGTCGCTCGTCGTCTCGCTCTGCGCCGGGCTGCCCACCTCGCTCTACGAACGGCGGCTCGCCGAGGGCGTCCCCGTCGTCCGGGTCATGCCGAACACGCCGATGCTGGTCAACGAGGCCATGAGCGCCATCTCCGCCGGCCGGTACGCGACCGCCGATCACCTCGCCGTCGTGCGGGAGCTGCTCTCGCACGTGGGGCAGGTCGTCGAGGTGCCCGAAGCGCAGCAGGACGCCGTCACCGCGCTGTCCGGGTCCGGGCCCGCCTACTTCTTCTACCTGGTCGAGGCCATGATCGACGCCGGGATCCTGCTGGGCCTGCCGCGCGCGCTCGCCGGGCAGCTGATCATCCAGTCGGCCGTCGGCGCGGCGAAGATGCTCGCCGAATCCGACGAGCACCCCGTGCTGCTGCGCGAGGCCGTGACCTCCCCGGCCGGGACGACCATCAACGCCATCCGCGAGCTCGAGAAGCACGGCGTCCGCGCCGCGCTGCTGGCCGCCATCGAGGCTGCGAAGGACCGTTCGGTGGAGCTCGGGAAGGCGCACGAAGAAGGCTGATTTCCCCGGAAAGGGCGATGGGCCGGGTCTTGCACGCGCCGGTGCTTGTGCGTTAGCGCTGGTAGGGGCCCATCTCGGTGACAGGCGTCGCATTAGTCCCACCAGTCCCGCTACTCTCGATAGAGCACGTGCGTGTCGATACCACAGGTGGGGAAGCCTCGTGGCGCGACACGTGTCGAAGGACGCGGTAAACATGTCGCCGAACAAGAAGGAGGATTTGCCCGCAGTCGGGCAGGTCCAGTTCCTGACGGTCGCCGAAGTGGCCACGCTGATGCGGGTCTCCAAGATGACCGTCTACCGTCTCGTGCACTCGGGTGAGCTGCCCGCCGTCAGGGTCGGGAAGTCCTTCCGGGTGCCAGAAAAAGCAGTGCACGAGTACCTCCAGGGTGCTTATTACGACGTGGGCTGACCGGCCGCCGGGCACGCCGTGGCCAGCGGCGCGCAGCGCTACGGCGTGCCCGCCGACCGGCCCGCCACGGGTGACGGGTAACCTGGAAAACCGCTCGTGCCTGTGCGCTCCACCCGTTGGACGCTGCGCCGGGCAGCGTGACCGACGTCGACCTAAGGAGCGCCCATGGGCTCTGTGATCAAGAAGCGCCGCAAGCGCATGTCGAAGAAGAAGCACCGCAAGCTGCTTCGCCGTACGCGCGTCCAGCGTCGTAAGGCCGGCAAGTAAGCCTGCTGAGTGTGACCGTGGCCCGTCCAGTCTCTGGACGGGCCACGTCCATGTGGTGGGCAGGTTCCGCCCGTTCGAGTGAGGCGTTCGTCGCTTTCCGGGGAATCCGGTGTTAATAGCACGTGAGACGGGCCGGAGCTACCACTGAAGAGCGGTAACATCTCAAGGGCGTCCGCGCGATGCTTCCAGTGAGTGCAGGTTCGCGCGCCTCGGGTGACCGTCCACCCCCCACATGCCCTACGCCGCAGGGAGTCGCATGCCGTCGAACATCGTGCTCGTCACCGGGGTCGCCGGCGAACTGGGCGGGAAACTCCTCGCCCGGCTGGGCAACAACCCCGACTTCGAACGGGTCATCGGTGTCGACACGGTCCCGCCCGACAAGGCGGTACTGCAGCGCATGGGGCACGCGGAGTTCGTCCGCGCGGATATCAGGAACCCGTTGATTGCCAAGGTGATCAGCACCGCCAAAGTGGACACCGTGGTGCACGCGTCCTGCACCGCGCACCCGGCCGGGCCGGGCCGCCGCACGGCGATCAAGGAAGTCAACGTCATCGGCACCATGCGGCTGCTCGCCGCCTGCCAGCGCTCGCCGCTGGTCCGGAAGCTGGTGGTCAAGTCGACGGCGGCGGTCTACGGCGCCGGCGCCCGCTCGCAGGCGGTGTTCACCGAGGACTCCGAGCTCATCCCGACGTCGACCAGCGGGTACGCGAAGGACGCCGTCGAGATGGAGGGGTACGTGCGCGGCCTGGTGCGCCGCCGCCCGGACATCACGACCACGCTGTTCCGCTTCGCCAACATCATCGGCCCCGAGACCGACACCGTCCTCGCGCGCTACTTCGCGCTGCCGGTGGTCCCGACGGTCTTCGGCTACGACGCGCGCATCCAGCTGCTGCACTCTTCGGACGCGCTGTCCGTGCTGGAACGGGCGACCTTGATCGACAAGCCCGGCGTGTTCAACGTCGGCGCGGAGGGGGTACTCACCCTCTCGCAGGCGATCCGGCGGGCCGGCCGGGTCGAGCTGCCGATGCCGCGGAGCGTGGTGCCGTCGGTCGGCAAGGTCCTGCGCGGTGCGCGCGTGGTGGACTTCTCCGCCGACCAGGTCCGGCTGCTGAACTTCGGCCGGGTCGTCGACATTGCCAAGCTGAAGCAGGAGTTCGGGTACACCCCGCGGTGGACCACGCGTGAGGCGTTCGACGACTACATCGTGGGACGCGGGCTCCGCCCGGTGCTCGACGGCGGCAAGCTGGCCGGACTGGCCGGCCGCGTGCTCGTCGCCGCAGCTACCGGACAGAGCCGGTGACCAGGCCGCACGACTTGGACGACTTCGAAAGCGAGGCGGGAACGGTGGGCGGTGCCGAAGCGCAGGTCATCCCCCTGCACGGACCGGGCCGGGAAAAGCCCGAGGCGGTGACGGCGGAGCAGGACCTGCGCGAAGAAGAAGCAGCCCGCGCCGACGCGCCGGTCGTTGCCTTCCCCGGCGGCGTCGAGCAGCCGGAGCCCGAAGAGCCGCTTTCGGCCGCGGCCCGCTCCGCGCTCGGCTTCATCCGCGACCGGCTGACCGGCGACTACACCGTCGACGAGTTCGGCTTCGACGCCGAGCTGACCGACGCCGTGTTCCTCCCGCCGCTGCGCGCGCTGTACAAGAAGTGGTTCCGCGTCGACACGTACGGCGTCGAGAACCTGCCGACGGCCGGCGGTGCGCTGCTGGTGTCCAACCACTCGGGCACGATCCCGCTCGACTCCCTGATGACGGCGGTGGCGGTGCACGACGAGACCGGCGGCCGTCACCTGCGCGGCCTCGGCGCCGACCTGGTGTTCCAGGTGCCGCTGGTGGGGTCGTTCGCCCGCAAGTCCGGCCAGACGCTGGCCTGCCACGCGGACGCCGAGCGCCTGCTGCGCAAGGGCGAGCTGGTCGGCGTGTGGCCGGAGGGCTTCAAGGGGGTCGGCAAGCCGTTCGCGTCGCGCTACAAGCTGCAGCGCTTCGGCCGCGGCGGCTTCGTGTCGGCCGCGCTGAAGGCGGGCGTGCCGATCATCCCGGTGTCGGTCATCGGCGCCGAGGAGATCTACCCGAAGCTCGGTGACATCAAGGTGCTGGCCCGGATGCTGGGGCTGCCGTACTTCCCGGTGACGCCGTTCTTCCCGATGCTGGGCCTGCTGGGCGCGGTCCCGCTGCCGACGAAGTGGAGCATCGAGTTCGGTGCGCCGATCGCCACGGACTCCTACGGCCCGGACGCCGTCGACGACCCGATGCTGGTGTTCCAGCTGACCGACCAGGTGCGGGAGTCGATCCAGCAGACGCTGTACCAGCGGCTTTCGCAGCGGAAGTCGGTCTTCCGCGGCTGAGTGGCGCGGTGCTCTACCCTCTCCGGGATGGCCACCGAGGACGCCCGGCCGTGGCACCCGGTCGTCCGCGCCCGTGTCGCGCTGGACGCGCTGGAGCGGCTCGTCGTGGGCATGGGCACCGCCGTGCTGGCGGTGGCCGCCGCGCTGTGGATGCTCGGGACGGCGGTGCTGTGCGTGGCGGGAGTCGGCTTCCTGCTGGTGCCCGCCGGTCTGCGCCTGGTGCGCACCGTCGCCGACCGGGAGCGGACGCGGCTGGAGATCCTCCGCCCGGCACCCGTGCCGCGGGAGTGGCGTGCCGCCCTCGCCCAGGTCTCCGTCCGGCGCGAACTGGGCTGGCTCGTCGGCCACAGCACCTTCGGGCTGGTCCTCAGCCTGACCGCCCTCACCCTGGCCGTCGACGTCATGCACGACACGTCGTTCCCGGCGTGGTGGTGGTTCGTCTCGCCCGGCGACGCCACTCCGGCCCAGGGGTTCTTCACGGCGACGGACTGGGCTGACGCCGTTCTGGTCTGCCTGTTCGGCGTCGCGACGCTGGTCGTCTCGGTGCTGGTCATGCCCCTGCTGGCCCGGTTGCAGGAGTGGCCGGGACGGCGGCTGCTGGCGCCCGGCCGCGGGACCGACCTCGCGCTGCGCGTCGCCGAGCTGACCGCCACGCGCGCGGCCGCGCTGGACGCCCACGCCGTCGAACTGCGGCGGATCGAACGGTCGCTGCACGACGGGACGCAGAACCGGCTCGTCGCGGTGAACGTGCTGCTGGGTGCCGCGAAGCGGGCGCTGGCGCGGGATCCCGCCGCGGCGGAGGAGATCCTCGAGCGCGCCCAGGACGCCGGCGAGCAGGCGCTCGCGGAACTGCGCGGGGTGGTGCGCAGTATCCTCCCGCCGGTGCTGACCGAACGCAGCCTTCCCGACGCGCTCGCCGCGCTGGCCGCCGACTGCCCGGTGACCTGCCGGATCGACGCCGACCTCCCCGGCAGGCTCGCGGTCTCGGTCCAGGTGACGGCCTACTTCGTCGTCGCCGAGGCGCTCACCAACGTCGCCAGGCACAGCGGGGCGAGCGCCGCGACGGTCCGGCTCCGCCACGAGCGGGACCGGGTGCACGTGGCGGTCACCGACGACGGCCGCGGCGGGGCGGACGAGGACACCGGGTCCGGGCTGACCGGCATCCGGCGCCGCGTCGAGGCCCACGACGGGACGTTCGCGCTGACCAGCCCGGCCGGCGGACCGACGACCGTGAGGGTGAGCCTGCCGTGCGGATCGTGATCGCCGAGGACGACCTGCTGCTGCGCGAAGGCGTCGCGATGCTGCTGCGCGCCGAGGGCGTCGACGTGCGCGCGGCGGTGGGCAACGCCGACGACTTCCTCGCGGCGGTGGACGAACACGTGCCGGATCTGGCCATTGTGGACGTCCGCATGCCCCCGACGCACACGGACGAGGGCATCGTCGCGGCCGTGGAGGCCCGCCGCCGTCAGCCTGGCCTCGCGGTGCTGGTGCTGTCGGCGTACGTCGAGCAGGCGTTCGCCACGGAGCTGTTCACCGACGGCGGTGCCGGGCTCGGCTACTTGTTGAAGGAGCGCGTCGGCCGGGTCGAGGAGTTCCTGGAGGCCCTGCACCGGGTGGTGGACGGCGGGACCGCGATCGACCCGGAGGTGGTGGCCCAGCTCTTGACGCGCAGCCGCCCGGACAAGCGGCTCGAGCGCCTCAGCGCCAGAGAGCGCGAAGTGCTGTCGCTGATGGCGGAGGGCCTGGGCAACGGCGCGATCGCCGAACGGCTCGTGGTGACCGACGGCGCGGTGCACAAGCACATCCGCAACATCTTCGCGAAGCTCGATCTCCCGCCGGCCGACCGCGCCGACCGCCGGGTCACCGCGGTGCTGCACTACCTGCGGGGTCAGGCGGCCTTCGGCCGGTAGCCCAGCCGTCCCCGGGTCGCGACGAGCAGCACGAGCGCGATCACGGTCGAGGCCAGCAGGAACGCGTGCGTCGTGTCGCGGACCGTCAGGCCCGGGAACATCTCCGACCAGGCGAGCGAGAAGAAGTTGTTCACGCTCGTGTGCAGCAGCATGGCCAGCGGCAGGCTCTGGCCGGTGCGGTTGAACACCCAGGTCATGATGATGCTGAAGGTGACGCAGGTGGCGACGAACTCGACGACCGTCAGCCAGGTGACGTCCGGCCAGCCGCCCCACTCGCTGAAGAACAGCGGCAGGTGCCACACGCCCCACAGCGGGCCCAGGACGAGCGTGCCGCCGAGCGGCCCGAAGCGCTGCTGGAGCCGGGGGAGCGCGAAGTCCCGCCAGCCGGGTTCCTCCGCGAGCCCGGTCGTGACCATCTGCAGCACCAGGCCCGGCAGGTAGGCCACCAGCGTCGCGACGGCGGGCACCACGGGATTCTGGTCCGACAGCGCGATCGTGGTGATCGTGAGCGCGGCCGGCACGCTGAGCACGACCGCCACGTACCAGAGCCAGTTGACCCGCCACTTGAACAGCCGCGCGGTCCAGCGGCGCAGCCCGGTGCGGCCGTCGGCGACCGCGGTGACGAGGAACGCCGAGCCGATCGGGCCCAGGTAGGCGCCCGGCAGGACACCGGCGAACTGCGCGGTGCCGAGCACCTCCGGGAACCGGAAGTGCAGGACGCCCAGCCCGTTCTCCGACAGGATGTAGGGCGTCCACGCGACCCAGCTCAAGAGGTTGGCCAGGACGAAGAACCACGTGAGCGGGTGTCTGCGGATGCTGTCCCGCAGGCCGCCCCCGTCACCGGCCCGCTCTTCGATGTCCACTCGGGTCGCCACCGCACTGCCCTTCGCCGAAGCCGCTTTTACCATGGGGAAAAGCACACCAGCCGGCGGCGGGCGGGTCATTCCCGCGCGCACCCGAAGTGGGGGTAGCGCAGGCGCTACCGGCGGCGGTAGGCCATGCCGGCCGCCACGGCGCCCGCGAGCGCGCCGGCGCCCAGAACCGACGGCACGCCGATCTTCGCCGCCTTGCGGCCCGTCCGGAAGTCGCGGATCTCCCAGCCCCGGGCCCGGGCCACGTCCCGCAGGCCGCCGTCCGGGTTGACCGCCACGGCCGTGCCGACCGCCGACAGCATCGGGATGTCGTTCGCCGAGTCCGAGTACGCCGTGCAGCGCTTGAGGTTCAGTCCCTCGCGGGACGCCAGGGCCCGCACCGCGTGCGCCTTCGCCCGGCCGTGCAGCAGGTCGCCCACCAAGCGGCCCGTGTAGACGCCGTCGCGCGTCTCCGCCACCGTGCCCAGCGCGCCGGTGAGGCCCAGCCGGCGCGAAATGATCGCCGCCAGCTCGATCGGGGTGGCCGTCACCAGCCACACCCGCTGGCCC
>NZ_MUMI01000254.1 GCF_002155975.1 Amycolatopsis kentuckyensis | reverse complement strand
GCCGCGGCAGACCTCCCAGGCCGCGGGAGAGGCAAGCTGCGGCAGACCTCCCAGGCCGCGAGAGAGGCACCGTGGGGGTCCGGGGGCTCGGCCCCCGGGCAGAACGACGAAGAGAAGGCCCGGCAAAGGGGCGAAGCCCCGGAGCCGGAGCCGAAAAGAAGGGGACCCCGCGCACCCGTCAGAGCCTGCTTATCCTTGCTGCCTTCCGGCCCTGGGGAGGTTCACAGGGTGGACGCCGCGCGGGGTCCGAGGTCAAGTGTAGCGGGCCCGGATCAAGCCCCCGCACCAGCCTGGGCTCGCGCCCGCTTGAACGTGTTGTGCAGCACCGCGAGCAGCGCGTCCCGGACCGACAGCTTCTGCCGGGCGTCGAACGTGATCAGCGGGACGTCGTCACTCACCGCGAGCGCCCACCGGACGTCCTCGAGGTTGTGCCCGAGCGAGCCGTCGAACATGTTCACCGCGACGACGAACGGCAGGCCCGCGTTCTCGAAGTAGTCGACCGCCGGGTAGCAGTCGTCCATGCGGCGGGTGTCCACGATCACCAGCGCCCCGAGCGCGCCGTGGACCAGGTCCTGCCACATGAAGCCGAAGCGGTCCTGGCCCGGCGTGCCGAACAGGTACAGCTTGACCTCTTCGTCGATCGTGATGCAGCCGAAGTCCAGGGCCACCGTCGTCGTGGTCTTGGCCGGGACGTGCCCGGTGCTGTCCACGGCCGCCGCCACGGAGGTGATCGCCGCCTCGGTCGTCAGCGGCTTGATCTCCGAGATGGACGACACCGCCGTCGTCTTGCCGACGCCGAAGCCGCCCGCGATGACGATCTTGACCGGGGCCGGCGGCCGGGTGCCCGGTTCAGTGAATGGCTTCGAGTCCACGAATGACCCTTTCGATCATGCCGAGGTCGTGCGAGTTGTGGTTGCCCGGCCGCCGGACGACGACGTAGCCCAGCTCGGCGAGGTCGGCCACCAGCACCCTGGCCACCCCGATGTGCAGGCCGAGCATGGCGGCCACCTCGGCGACCGACATCGTGTTCCGGCAGAGGGAAACGATTTCCTGGCGTTCGAACGTGAGCTTCGGGTGCGACGCCGCGCCGAGGCGGGACGTCATGACCTGCGCCTCGATCTCGAGGCTCTGGTCGACCGGCTGGGCCCGCCCCGAGGTCATCAGGTACGGCCGCAGCAGCGAGATGTCCGGTTCTTCGGTCATCGCGTCGCTCCCTAACTGCCGACAGTGTTCTTAAGCTCCTCGATGAGCCCCGGTGTCAGAACCTCGGTGGCACGGTTGGCGAACATCGCCATCTCGTAGGCGATCGTGCCCAAGCTGGCCTGCTTGTTGGCCAGCACCCCCAGCGAGCAGCCGATGCTGATCGTGCAGACGAGCAGGTACCCGTGCTCGAGCTCGATGATCACCTTGTCCGGCGAGCCGAGCGGGTGGCTTTCGGAGACGCCGTGGGCGAGGCCGAGCATGGCGGAGGAGATCGCGGCGAGGCGGTCGGCGTTGGAGCGCTCGAGCTCCGTCGACATCGCGATCAGCAGGCCGTCGGCCGAGACCGCGATGGCGGCTATCGCGCCCGCGGTGTGCTGCGCGAAGCGGCTCACCAGCCAGTTGAAGTTCTGGGCTTCGACACTGACGCCAGGTGCGGGGATGCTCATTTCCTGCTCTCTTCTCCTCGTTCCATCACACGACCGGCGACCACGCCTTGGGGCGGGCTGTCTGCCGTCACGTCCTCCGCCTTGGCGAGGCCTGCGGCGAACGCGTCGAACGCCGCTCGTTCGGCCGCCGGGTCCCGCTTGGTGCGGTTGACGACGGCGCGGGCGAGCGGCCGCCCCGCGGGCTGCTGACGCAGGCCGGGGGCGAGCTGGGCACCGGGGACCCGGCGGATCAGGCCGTCGCGCGACTGCGCGGCGGCCGAGAACGGGGCCGTGGGCACCGGCGCTGCGCCCGCGGGGGCGCGGACCGGGAGAGGTGCCGCGGGCGGCGGGTCGGCCGTCAGCGCGCTGACTTCGGCCGCCTTCGGGAAGGCGGGCGGTTGGTCGGCTTCGGCGGCCTTCGCGAAGGCGCTCGCGAAGCCGTCCATCGCGGCCTTGGTCGCTTCCGGGTCGTGCCGCGGCTTGGTGTCGGCCACCGGCGCGGACGTGCCCGGGCTGGGCAGCTGGGCGCCGCGGACCCGGCGGCGCAGGCCGCCACGCGATTCCGAAGACGCCACCGAAGACGCCGCCGCGGCCACCACCTCCGGCTCGGGTGCCTCGGCGGGCTTGGCGTCGGGTTCGGCGTCCGGCCACACCGGTTCCAGTTCGCGGAACCAGCGGAAGCCGTTGCCGTGGCCGAGCAGCGCCGGGATCGCCGGCGCCGGCAGTTCGGCCGGCCGGTCGCGTTCGGGCGCCGGTGGCCGGAAATCGTCCGAAGAGGACAGCGGAAGCGGTGCGACCGGCGCGGCGTGCCGCGGCGGCGACGCGATCGGCGGGGCGGCCTGCGCCGGGATCACGGGCACCTGTTCGGGCTTCGGGCGCAGCGCGGTGCGGTGGGTGAACAGCGAAGCCGGGATGGTCAGCCGCGCGGTCACGCCGCCGGTGGTCGGCGTCGCGAGCAGCTCGACGCCCAGCTCGTGGCGCCGCGCCAGGCGGCCGACCACGAACAGGCCGAGCACACTGGTCGGCGCGAGCTCCAGGCGTTCGCGCTCGACGAGCCGCTGGTTCTCCTCGGCCAGCTTCTCCGCGGTCATGCCGATGCCGTGGTCGACGATGCTCACCAGGCAGGCGCCGTCGGCGAGCATCATCGTGTCGACCTCGACCATCGAGCCCGGCGGCGAGAACGACGTCGCGTTCTCCAGCAGCTCGGCGAACACGAGCACCAGGTCGGCACCGAGTGCCGACGACAGCAGGATTTCGGCGACGACCCCGAGCTTGACGCGCTGGTAGTCCTCGATCTCGGCGAGCGCCGAACGCAGCGCCGTGGACAGCTCGATCGGGCCGGCGATCCGGGTTTCGTCGCGGGTGCCGGACACCACGAGCAGGTTGTCGGCGTTCCGGCGCAGGCGGGTGGAGAGGTGGTCGAGCCGGTAGAGGCTGGCCAGCAGCCGGGTGTCCTGCTCGTTGCGCTCGACCTCGTCGATCAGGGCGAGCTGGCGGCCGACGAGGTTCTGGGTGCGCTTCGCGACGTTCGCGAACATCAGGCTGGTGTTGCGCCGGGTGAGCGCCTGGCGTTCGACCAGCTCGGCCGCGGTGGTCTGGACCCGGTTGAACGCGGCGGCCAGCTTGCCCAGCTCGTCTTCGGAGACGACGTCGATGGTGGCCAGGCGCGGGATCTGCTCCTCGGCCTCTTCGGTGTCGGTCACGCGGACGAGCTCGGTGCCGGCGAGGTCGGCGACCGACGTCGCCGCGGTGGTCAGCTGGCGCAGCGGGCCGGCGATCGAGCGGGAGACCGCGACGGCGAGGAAGGCGACCAGCAGGAACAGCGCGCCGGCGCCGAGGCCGACCGTCCAGGCCAGCTGCGTCGCGGAGTCGGCGCGCTCGGTCGCGGCGTCGGCGATCTCGGTGATCGCCCGCTCCTGCACGAGCTTCCGCTGTCCCGCGTGGGCGTCCGCCGCGGACAACACGTCCGCGACGTACTGCGTGGTGCCCGCCGCGTCACGCGGTTTGTCGACCTCGGCGGCGAGTTCGTCGACGCGGCGCCCGGCGTCGCTCTGCTCGACGCGGACGACGAGGGCGGACCGCTGGGCGTCGTCACCGTCGTCGCCCTGCTTGACGAACCGGTCGACGAAGATCGGCGCCTGCTGGGTCGCGTCGTCCAGGATGGGCCGGCCGGACTCCGGCGACACCGCGGTCACGATGAGGGCCATCGCGCGCAGCGAGTTCTCCTCGTTCGCGCGCAGCAGCGCGTCCAGCGCGGTCAGCTCTCGCGCGCCTTCGGCGTCACTGGTGAGCTGCGGGACCAGGCGCAGGGCATCGATCACCGCGTCGATCACGGCGTGGTAAGTACGCGCGACGCTGTCGAGCGCGACACCGCGGCGGACGGCGTTCTGCCGCAGCTCGGCGAGCGAGCCGATCCGGGTCAGCGCCGCGGAAAGCTCGTCGGGGGCGTCGTCGCCCAGCGAACCGCGGACCTCCGCGACCGCCTGGTCGACCACCTTCTGCTGCTGGACCATCTGATCGGGGCTCGCCGACGGCGTCGCCACGAACGCGCCCGTCAGCAGCCGCTCGCGCTGCAGCTGCCACATCAGCCCGCCGAGCTGCTGGGCGTGCCGCGCCACGCCGGCCGACTGCGCCGCCGCACCGGCGCTGTTCGCCTGCGTCAGCACGAACGGCACCGACACCAGCACCACCGCGACCAGCGGGGGCAGGAGCAGCAGGTTCAGCTTGCCGCGAATACCGAGCCGGGCGAGAAAGCCTCCGCCGGCCCGTTTCGCGGTCGGCCTGCCGTGTCTCATCCCGCGACCTTCCCGTCTTCCGTTCTCACTCGACCGCGGCCACCCGGCTCACGTGGCCCCGGTGCTGCTCCCGGACCAGGTCCTCGATCCGGGCGCGCAGCTCGAGGAACCGCGGTTCGCGCTTCACCGCCAGGTCCCGCTCGGCGGGCAGCGCCACCTCGACGTCGGCGGCGATCCGGCCCGGGTCGGAGGCGAGCACCACCACCCGGCCGCCGAGGAAAACCGCTTCCTCGACGTCGTGGGTGACCATCAGCACCGTGGTGCCGGTGCCGGCCCACACCTGGCGGATGAGCACCTGCATGTCCTCTTTGGTCTGGACGTCCAAGGCGCCGAAGGGTTCGTCCAGCAGCAGGACTTCCGGTTCGCACGCCAGGGCACGGGCGATCGCGACGCGCTGCTTCTGGCCGCCGGAAAGCTGTTTCGGCAGCGACTTGCGCACGGCGTCGAGGCCGGTTTCGGCGAGGTACCAGTTGACCCGCTCGGCGCGCTCGGCCGGGTCGAGCGAGAGCAGCTCGAGTCCGAACGCGACGTTCTTCTCGACGCTGCGCCACGGGTAGAGCGCGCCGGCCTGGAAGACGAGCCCGCGGTCGGGCCCGGGCCCGGTCACCGGCACGCCGTCCAGGACGATCTCGCCCTCGGTCGGCCGGCTGAGCCCGGCCACCAGCGACAGCAGCGTCGACTTGCCCGAGCCGCTCGCGCCGACGACGCAGACGAACTCGCCGCGCCGCACTTCGAGGTCGACGCCGTCGAGGGCGCGCGTGACCCGGCCCCGGACGGTGTAGTCCTTGGCGACGTTCCGCAGTTCCAGCGTCATGCCGCCCACTTCCCGACCCGCGTGCGCAGCAGGCGCAGCAGGACGTCGATTCCGAGCCCGGCGATCCCGATGACCACGAGCACCGCGAAGATCTTGTCGGTCTGCAGGAACCGCTGCGCGCGGACGATCCGGTAGCCCAGGCCGGCCGAGGAGTTGATCAGCTCGGCGACGACCACGAAGTTCCACGCCGCCGCGGCGTTGACCCGGATGGCGTCGATCATGCCCGGCAGCGAGTGCGGCACGACGATCTTGCGCAGCACCTCGCCCCGGCGCGCGCCGAGGGTGTAGGAGACGTCGATGAGCGAGTCCGGCACGCCGCGGACGACGTCGGCGGTCATCAGCGTGTTGAAGAAGACCGTGCCGATGAAGAGGATGGCGATCTTCGACGGCTCGCCGAGGCCGAGCCAGATGATCAGCAGCGGGATGAAAGCGCTCGCCGGCAGGTAGCGCAGCAGGCCGATCAGCGGCTCGAAGAACGCCTGCCCGGCGGTGAAGGTACCCATCAGGATGCCGAGCGGCACGGAGACGAGCACGGCGAGGCCGAAGCCCTCGAGCACCCGCAGGGTGGTCGTCCAGAGGTCGTCGAAGAGCTCACCGGTGCTCGCCATGTCGGCTCCGGCTTTGAGGACCGCGACCGGGGACGGCAGGAAGGTCGAATCGACGGACCCGCTGACGCTCAGCGCGATCCACGCGAGCAGCGGGATCGCGAACGACAGCACCGCCAGCGTCCAGCGCGCCGCCGCGGAAATGGGCGTGCGCAAGGAGAAAAGCGGCGAAGCGGACGGCTTCAGCCCGGCCCGGCGGGGCAGCGGCGACCAGTCCGGTCGTCCGCCGCCCGCCCGGCCGGCCTCCTGCTGTTCGGCGAGCCGCTGCTCCGCTTCCTGGGCCTCGGCGGCCCGGGCGTCGGCCGTGCTCGCCGGGGTGGTGCGCTGGGTGGGACCGGTCACTGGGGCGCGGCCTTCACGAACTGGTCGTCGAACAGGCCGTCGAGCGAGGGACGCTGCTGGGCGAGTCCGGTGCTGACGATGAAGTCGATGATCTTGTTCGCCTGGAAGTCGAGGTTCTTCGGGGTGACGCCCGGGGTGAACGCGTCGATGTTCTGCTGCCGCGTGAAGATCGTGGTGCCGGCGTCGTAGCTCTTGTAGTCCGCTTCGGACACGCCACCGCGCTTGGCCATGATCTTGACGGCCGCGTCCTTGTTGTTCTTGATCCAGGTCAGCGTCTCGAACCAGGTGTTGACCAGCGCCTGCACGTCCTTGGGGTGGTCCTTGACCAGCTTCTGCGACGTGACGAGGTGGTCCGGGATGGCGCCGGGGAACTCCGCCGACGAGGAGATCGCGCGGCTGCCCGGGCGCTCGAGGGCCGTCGAGGTGAACGGCGCGAACGCGGCGACCGCGTCGACCTGGCCGCTCTTGAACGCGGCGGCCGCGGCGTCGGTCGGGAGGTTGACGAGCTGGATGTCCTTTTCGGTCAGGTTCGCCGTCTGCAGCGCCAGCAGCAGCAGGTAGTGGTCGACCAGGCCCTGCTCGACGGCGACCTTCTTGCCCTTGAGGTCGGCGATGCTGGTGATGCCGTCCCGCGCGATGATCTTGTCGTTCCCGGTGGAGTTGTCGTTCACCAGCACGATCGACAGCTTGGCGCCGCCGGAGACCGACGACAGCGTGTCGTTGAGGGTCTGGCTGTTGGCGTCGATGGCGCCGCTGGAGAGCGCGTTGATGCTGTCGGTGTAGTTGTCGAAGTACTTGAGGTCGACGTTGACACCGTTCTTGGCGAACAGGCCCTGTTCCTGCGCCACCTGCCAGGGGAACCAGCCCGGCCAGGCGCTGAACCCGATGGTGATCTTGCTCCCGCTGCCCGAGGCGGAACTGTCACTGCACCCGGAAAGCGCGGTGACGCCGGCCAGGGTCAGCAAAGTGAGGAGCACCGTCAGCAGACGAGGGCGAGGACGGGAAATCACAACGAAACTCCAGGTTGCGGGGGAAGTGGAGTGGTGCCGTACCAAAGGGGGAATCGCGGTGCTCAGGGCTACAGGTGGTGACGACGGGGTGGTCGTTCGGGTGGAGCTGCGCTGCCGCGCACGGTCATCGCTGCTCACTTCCGGCCGCACCTGATCGGGTCATCGCGAGAGAACGCGGACAGGAAGCACTTACACCCAGTGAAATACCAGCACTCAACGTACTGGAGCAGCCACCCCTGTCCCTCTCCCGGCGGAGAGCCTAGCGACTAGCACAAGATCCCCACAACGTCCGGGCTTTGCATCCGAACGAGTGACCGCCACCCGGCCTAACCAGCAAAATCCGCCGGTTTGGAGATCACCCTCGGCGGGATTTCTGTCGGCCGCCCGGTCAATAATCGAGCGTGCGCGTGCAGCGCGCGCGTGCAACTGCACGGCCCGTCACGCCTCGTCGTTACCGCTGCAGCGCGGAGTGCCGAGATCATCACCGAGAGCGAAGCGCCGGATCCGAACGGTCGTTCGGAATGAGCCGGTCACCGCCGGGAATTCGAACACCTGTCCGCATCCGCCGATACCGTACGGGTCCGGGATGCGCCGATGATTCCCGGAGTGTTTACACGCCCGAAACAATTCGTCCGCGTTCACCGAGTTTCTGTCAAACGATCGATTTAGTCAGGTCGTAAACGGTCGTGCCGCCGCCGGTCACCGGCGCGAAGTTCTGCTCGACCCAGGCCTGGATCTCCCCGGCGGTCCCGCGGCCGCCCCCGAACCCGCCGCGGCCACCGGCGACGTAGTAGTGGATGTCGCCGTCGGCGACGTACTGCTGGAACTGCCGAAGCGTCGGTGCCGGGTCGCTGCCGCTGAAGCCGCCGATCGCGAGCACCGGCCGTCCGCTCGCCAGTGCCAGGCCCGCCGCCTGCATCGCGCCGCTCTGCGCCGCGGCCCACTTCGTCGTCGTGCTCTTCAGCAGGTCGATCACCGCGGCGTCGGCTTCCCCCGCGCCGAAGCCACGCGGTCCTCGTCCACTTGCGACCGCCGGCCCGGACGACGGCGTCCCGCCGGAGTGCGCGGCCGCCGCCGTGGCCAGCGTGAAGGACGTCGTCCCGAGCAGCGCGCCGCACAGGCCGAGCACGGCCACGACCGGGCCGATCCGCCGGAAGCGGTCGGCGCCGAAGAGCAGGGCCGCGACGGCGGCGGCGCCGGACACCAGGAGCGCGTAGCGGATCCACGGCTGCCAGTCCGGCGTCCGCGCGAGGAGGACGAAGGCCCAGACCGCCGTCACCGCGAGCATGACGGCGAGCACCGCGCGGGCCGCGAAGTTCGCCCGGCCGCGCCAGAGCTCGCGCGCGGAGATCGCCAGCGTCGCGGCGATGCCGGGAGCCAGCGCGACCGTGTAGTACGGGTGGATGATGCCGCTCATGTAGCTGAACACCAGCGCGGTGACCACCAGCCAGCCGCCCCAGAGCAGCAGCGCCGCGCGCGTGCGGTCGGTACGCGGCGCGCGGCGGGTGAACCAGAGGCCGGCGGCCAGCCCGATGACCGCGGCCGGCAGCAGCCACGACGCCTCGCCGCCGAACTCGCCGCCGAACAGCCGCGTCAGGCCGGTCTGCCCGCCGAACCCGCCACCGAACCCGCCGCGCGCCCCGGTGGGCAGCTCCATCCCGGCGGGCGGCGTGAACGTCCGGCCGCCGCCCCCGCCGCCACGGCCTTCGCCGAAGATCCGGCCGAGGCCGTTGTAGCCGAAGGCCAGTTCGAGCACGGTGTTGTCGGTCGAGCCGCTGATGTAGGGCCGGTCCGCGACCGGCCACAGCGCGACGGCCGCGATCCACCAGCCGGCGGAGACGACCACCGCACCGGCCGCGGCGAACAGCTGGCCGATCCGGCGCCCGAGCGACGTCGGCGCCGCGACGGCGTAGGCGAGCACGAACGCCGGCAGCACGAGGAAGGCCTGCAGCATCTTGTCGAGGAAGCCGAAGCCGATCGCGACCCCGGCGAGCACCAGCCACTTCGTGCTCGCGTGCTCCAGCGCCCGCACCACGCAGTAGCCACCGGCGACGAGCAGGAGAACGAGGAAGGCGTCAGGGTTGTCATAGCGGAACATGAGCGCGGCGACCGGCGTCAGCGCCAGTCCGGCCCCGGCCAGCAGCCCGGCGCCCGGTCCCGAAAGCCGCCGCACGGCGAGGTAGAGCAGCCCGACGGAGGCGACGCCGGCGAGCGCGTCCGGGACGAGCAGGCTCCAGCTGGAGAAGCCGAAGAGCCGCCCGGACAGCCCCATGATCCACAGCGAGAACGGCGGTTTGTCGACGGTGACGACGTTGCCCGGATCGAGCGAACCGAAGAACAGCGCCTTCCAGCTCCACGTACCGGCCTGCACGGCCATCGCGTAGAAGTCGTTGGCCCAGCCGGTCTTCGCCAGGTCCCAGAGGTAGAGCAGGCCGGTCCCCAGCAGCAGGGCGGCCACCGAAGGCCGGACCCACCGCGGTTTCCGGACGGGAGCGGGCGGCTGGGGCTGGGCGTGCGCGGGCGCCGACAGCGTGGTCGTCATGAAGGCCACCGTGTCGGCGCCGCATGTGGTGAACTTGTGGCGAAGCTGTGCGCCGGCTGTGCATCAACCCCGGACGGGTGATCACTGCGGCGCGGCGGCCGGGAACGTGATCTCGAACTCCGTGCGCCCCGGCCGGCTCTGCACCCCGACCCGCCCGCCGTGCGCGGCCACCACCGCGGCCACGATCGCCAGCCCCAGCCCGGTGCTCCCGGCCGCGCGCGAGCGTGAATTGTCGCCGCGGGCGAAGCGCTCGAAGATGTCCGGGAGGATCTCCGGCGGGATGCCCGGGCCGTCGTCGGCCACCCGGAGCCGGACAATTCCGTCCGAAGTGGACAGTGTGGTCGTCACCGTGGTGCCCGGTGGCGTGTGTGTGCGCGCGTTGGCGAGCACGTTGATCACCACCTGGTGCAGCTGGCCCGCGTCGCCGAGGACGCCGATCGGCTCGCCGGGGACGTCCATCAGCCACTTGTGGTCCGGGCCCGCGACGTGCGCGTCCGCGACCGCGTCGGCCACCAGCCGGCACAGGTCCACCCACTCGTGCACCACCGGGCGGCCCGAATCCAGCCGGGCGAGCAGCAGCAGGTCCTCCACCAATGTCGTCATCCGGCGCGATTCGGACTCGACGCGGCTCATCGCGAACGCGACGTCCGGCGGCACCTGCTCGCCGCCGCGGCGGGTCAGCTCCGCGTAGCCGCGGATCGCCGCCAGCGGGGTGCGCAGCTCGTGGCTCGCGTCCGCGACGAACTGGCGGACGCGGTTCTCGCTCGCGTGCCGCGCGGTGAGCGCGTTCGCGACGTGCTGCAGCATCCGGTTCAGCGCCGAGCCGACCTTGCCGACCTCGGTGCCCGGGTCGGTGTCGGCCTCCGGGACGCGTTCGGACAGCAGGACTTCGCCGCGGTCCAGTGGCAGCTCGGAGACGCGGGTCGCGGTCGCGGCCAGCCGGTCGAGCGGCTGCATCGTGCGGCGGATCGTCGCCGCGCCCACCGCGCCCGCCACCAGGATCCCGGCGAGCGCGACCCCGCCGAGGATGAATCCGAGCTGCCACAGCGTCTCGTTGACGTCCTTCAGCGGCAGGCCGATGACCGTCTTGTCGCCGTTCGGCGCCACCGTCGAAACGACGCGGTACTCGCCGAGGCTGCCGCCGAGGTCGATGCTGTGCTGCTTCCCGTCGGACGGCAGCGCGAGCAGAGCCAGCGTCTGCTCCTTCGTGATGCCCTTGAACGGCGCCTTGCGCTTCGACGCCCCGGCCGCGCTCGAGTCGAGTACCCCGGCGGAGGCCTTCGCACCGACCTGGACGACGGCGAGCGTGCCCTCGCCTTGGCCGAGCACGCGCAGCGGGTCCGGTGGCGGCGCTTCGCCGTAGGGCCAGGGCGCCGGCCGTTCGGGTCCGTGCGCGGCACGCTCGCTCGCCGCCGCCAGCCGCTTGTCCTGCTGGCCGACGAGGAACTCGCTCAGCGCGAACTCCGTCACCACGCCGACGACCACGCAGACCAGGGCCAGCAGCGCGGCCAGCTGGACGATCAGCCGCCGCCGCAGCGACCAGGGCCGTCGGACGCGCTTCGGTTCAGCCCGCGGGTTTGAGGACATACCCGGCGCCCCGCATGGTGTGGATCATCGGCTCGCGGTCGGCGTCGATCTTCTTGCGCAGGTACGAGATGTAGAGCTCGACGATGTTGGCCTGGCCGCCGAAGTCGTAGCTCCACACCCGGTCCAGGATCTGGGCCTTCGACAGCACGCGCTTCGGGTTGCGCATGAGGTAGCGCAGCAGTTCGAACTCGGTCGCGGTGAGCGGCACGAGGTCGCCGCCGCGGTGCACTTCGCGGCTGTCCTCGTCCAAGGTGAGGTCGCCGACGACCAGCTGCGACCCGCTCGCGCCGGTCACCCCGCCGGCCCGGCGCAGCAGCGCGCGCAGCCGCAGCGCGACCTCTTCGAGGCTGAACGGCTTGGTGACGTAGTCGTCGCCGCCCGCGGTGAGCCCGGCGATGCGGTCCTCGACCGCGTCCTTCGCCGTCAGGAAGAGGACGGGCAGGTTCGGCGCCTCCGACCGCATCCGCCGGAGGACTTCGAGACCGCTGAAGTCGGGGAGCATGACGTCGAGGACGACGGCGTCGGGGCGGAAGTCGCGCGCGATCCGGACGGCCTCGGTGCCGTCGCCCGCGCTGCGCACCTCCCAGCCCTCCATCCGCAGGGCCATCGACACGAGCTCGGCCAGCGTCGCCTCGTCGTCGACGACGAGGACCCGCACCGGGCTCCCATCGGCGCGGCGCAGGTCGGCCTTGCCGGGGCCGGGTGACGTGGCGTTCATAGCGGTCATGGTGCCACCTTCCCGGCCCCGCGTCGGTGTTCGCTGTGTGGTCGCTGTGCATTTGCTGTGAAGGTTCGCGCGATCGAGGCACAGCGCTCGCTGACGCTCCGCACAGCTCAAACACAGCCGCGGCGGCGAACCTGAGCGGGACCAGTGTGGGCACCACCGGAGGACACGATGACGACCGAGCCGATGCCGAACACCCAGCCCGAGGGCGCCAACTGGGGCGATCCGGCCCCGGCGGCGCCGAAGAAGGGGTGGTCCGGCAAGAAGACGGCGATCGCGGCGGGCATCGCCGTGGTGATCGCGGCGGGCGGCGGCGCGGCCATCTGGGCGGGCACGAGCAGCGCCGACAATTCCGCGCAGGGCCCGGGCGGCTTCGGCGGCCCAGGCGGCCCGGGCGGCGGCCAGTTCCGCGGCCAGGGCGGCTTCGGCGGCGGAATGGCGGCGGTGCGGGACGCGCTGCACGGCGACTTCGTGGTGTCGAACGGCAGCGGCGGCTACACGACCGAGCGCCTGCAGACGGGCGACGTCACCGAGCTGAGCGCCACGTCGGTGACGCTGACCAGCAAGGACGGCTACAAGCAGACGTACACGCTCGACTCGTCGACCCAGAAGACGGGCGACGTGAAGACGGGCGACACGAACGTCACGGTGGTGGCCAAGGTCGAGGGCCAGACGGCCACGGCGACGACGTTGGGCAAGGGCTTCGAGCCGGGCCAGCGCCAGCCGGGCCAGCGCCGGGGCGGCGGCGACTACTCGGCCCGTCCCACGAACTGACCCGGGTATCCCCCCAGTCGGGGAACGCCCCGGTGCGGCGCACCCCCTCACGCCGCATCGGGGCGTTCCCGTTCCTCGGCCGCCCCGGTTAGGGCACAGTTGCGGGTGTGCAGGACATCCGGGGGTCGCTGAGACGGCAGTCGCTGCTCGTGGCCCTCGTCTGCGTGGTCTGCGACGCCGCTCTCTTCACCCTGCGCGGTCCCCTTCCCGAAGCCGGGTGGCGGGGCTGGCTCGTGCTGCTCGCCGGAGTCGCCGTCAACGCCGCCCTCGCCGGGGCCGCCCGGTACTCCGGGTGGGTCGCTCTCGCCCACGCCGTGCTCTTCGCCGGGGCCCCGCTCCTGCTCTGCACCTGCCAGGGGTACGTCACCGGCAACAACGCCGGGATCCTCATCGCCGGCTACCGGGCCGGGGCCTGGCTGCGGACGAAGCCCGCCGTGCTCGCCCTCGGTGCCCTGCTCGCCGGCGTCACCGTCGGCTGCGTCGAGGGTGGCGGGCGGACCGCCGCGGACTGGCGGCTCATCGCCATCAACGTCGGTGTCTCCGCGCTGCTGCCGTGGCTGGTCGGCCGGTACACGACCGCGCGGCGCGCCTACATCGCCGATCTCGAGCGGGAAGCCGACGAACGGCGGCAGCACGAAGAAGAAGCCGTCAAACGGGCCGTCCTCGAGGAACGCACCACGATCGCGCGCGACCTGCACGACGTCATCTCCCACCACGTCAGCGCCATCGGCGTGCACGCCG
>NZ_MUMI01000253.1 GCF_002155975.1 Amycolatopsis kentuckyensis | reverse complement strand
GTCGGCGATCTCCTTGCGGTACAAGGAGTCCGGTCCGTCGCCGGGATCGCGACCGGGGATGACGTAACCGAGCAGCCGGGCGCCGGCGCCGTCGTCGTCCGCCTTGACCGCCACCGCGCGGTCGACGCCGGGGTGCCGGCCGAGCACGGCTTCGATCTCGCCGAGCTCGATCCGGTGCCCGCGGATCTTGACCTGCCCGTCCCGGCGGCCGAGGAACTCGATGATGCCGCCGGGCAGGTACCGGCCGTAGTCGCCGGTGCGGTAAAGCCGGACGCCGGTCACCGGGTGCCGCAGGAAGCTGGCGTCGGTCTTCGCCGGGTCGCGCCAGTAACCGCGGGCCAGGCCGGTGCCCTCGATGTACAGCTCGCCCGGCACCCAGTTCGGGCAGGGCCGCAGCCCCGCGTCGAGCACGTGGAAGCGCTGGTTCCGCAGGGGGACGCCGTAGGGGATGCTGCGCGTGCCTTCGGGCACCTCGTCGACCTGGTGGTAGTTGGACCAGATCGACGCCTCGGTCGCGCCGCCCATGCTGATCACGGTGGCGTCCGGCCAGAGGTCGTGGATGCGGCCGGGCAGGTCGACCGGGATCCAGTCGCCGCTGAGCATGACCAGCCGCAGGCCCTCGGGAACGTCGCCGACGGCTTCGACGTGGTCGACCAGCATCTGCATCTGCGCCGGCACGGAGTTCCACACGGTCACGCCGTGCTCGCTCATCAGCTCGGCCCAGTGCGCGGGCTCCCCGGCCAGGTCCGGGTCGGGCAGCACGAGCGCCGCGCCCGTGCCCAGTGCGCCGAACAGGTCGTACACGGACAGGTCGAAGCTCAGCTCCGCCAGCCCGAACACCCGGTCGTCGGCGGTCACGCCGAACCGCTCGGTGATGTCGACGACGGTGTTCAGCGCCGACCGGTGCTCGATCATCACGCCCTTGGGCTGCCCGGTCGAGCCGGAGGTGAACAGCACGTAGGCCAGGTCCGACGGCTCGGCCGGGCTCGGCGGCGGGGAGTCGAGCGCCGCCAGCTTGTCGATCGGCACCAGCGTGGTGGCGCAGCCCGTCCAGTCGAGCTGGTCGGCCAGCCGGGAGGTGGTGACGACCGTCGTCGCCTGGCCGTCGGTGAGGATCCCGTTGCGCCGCTGCGCCGGCAGTCCGGTGCCGGCCGGCAGGTACGCCGCCCCGGCGAGCAGGACGCCGTACGCGGCCGCGACCTGGTCCGGGCCCTTCTCCAGGCTGACGCCGACCAGCCGGTCGCGCACCGGGGAGCCGTCGCCCGAGCGCCGGATGGCGTCGGCGACCGCGCCGGCCCGGCCGGCGAGCTCGCGGTAGGTGACGGTGCCGGCGCTGGTGATGACGGCGGGGGCGTCCGGGTGCTCGGCGGCCGCGGTCAGGAACGGCTCGTGCAGCAGGCCGGCGGGCAACGGGCCCGCGGTCCGGTTGACCTCGTCGCGCTCGGTGAGCTGGTACTGCGGCGGGCTGACCCGCAGTTCGCCGTCCCAGCAGGCGCTTTCGGCCGCGAGCCGTTCCACCAGGCCGGTGTAGGCGGCGAACATGTCGTCGAGCAGGTTCGCCGGGAACAGCTCCTCGACGACGTCCCAGGTCAGGTCGAGCGAGCCGGTGAAGTCGACGACCTGGTGGTCGAACCAGACCTGCGGGGTCTGGCTGATCCGGTAGGTGATGTCGCCGAAGAAGTCGCGCGGGCCGGTGACGTCGGCGACCGTGCCCAGGCCGCTGGTGAACACGACCGGCATGGTGCCGAACGCGGTGTCCAGCCCGAGCCGGCGGCGTTCCCGCAGCGTGTGCAGCGCGCTGACGTGCCGGTGCCGCAGGTCCTGCTGGAGCTGGCGCTGGGTGCGGCGCACGCGCTCCTCGAACGTGCCCTCGGCGGTGTCGACCTCCAGCAGGCAGATCGAGGTGAAGTCGCCGACCACCCGGCGCAGGTGCGGGTGCAGGATCCGGTGGCCGTCGCCGTCTTCGGCGAGCAACAGCGGGAGCCGGTTGAACAGCGTCAGGTTCAGCGTGAACTTCAGCGTCCCGCTCCACGCGGCGAGCACCTCGGAGAACGCGGTCGCCAGCACGGTCGTCGGGGTCAGCCCGCGCTCCTCGGACCGGTCGCGCAGGCGCTTCCAGGCGTCCGGGTCGAGCTGGAACTCGCGGTGGGTGAACCGCGGCTTGTGCACCGCGACCGGCGACGCGGCCAGCGGCAGGTCGGGCGGCGGCGCGAGCGTGGCGGCGCGCGACGTCCAGTACTCGAGGGCCCGCTGGGTGCGCGGTGAGTCCGCGTTGCGTTCGAGCGCGAGCACGTAGTCCCGGAAGGACACGTCGATCGGCGGCAGCTCGTGCGCCGGGTTCTCGCACAGCAGCTGCCATTCGCTGAACAGCACCGTGACGCTGGCCAGGTCCACCATCAGCAGGTCGAGGCTGATGTGCAGGCGGTCCGCGTCGGCCAGGCGGCTGATCCGCACGTCGAACAGCGGCCACTGCGCCGCGTCGTACACGCGGTGCGACATGTCGGCGCGGATCTCTTCGAGCTTGCCCTCGACCTCGGCCGCCGGCGCGTCCCGCAGGTCCACGACGTCGATCACGAACCGCGGCACCTCGGGCAGCATGCGCTGGTTGCCGTCGGTGCCGACCACCGCGCGCAGCATGGGGTGCCGGTCGATGAGCCGGTTCCACGCCGTGGTGAGCGCGCCGGGATCCAGCCGCCGGCCTTCGAGCTCGAAGTAGGCGTGCGGTGCGACGTTGCCCAGCACGAAGTTCGGGCCCCGGCCGACCCAGTACGCGTACTGGATTTCGGTCAGCGGAAAGGGGCTGTCACTGTTGCCTTCGGCGGGTTCGCTCGTTTGTTGCGCGGCCATCCGGATCGCGTTCCTCTCCGTCTCCGACACAGGTCACTGTCGGTCAGCATGGTGGGTCCGCGCAGTGGGAAGCACCTCCGGCTGTGCTGTGCGCTGAGCACCTCCGGAGATGCCGTTCCCCGGCCGGCACGGTGTTCTTGAGCCATGCGCGCATCGCACGGGGCCCGGTATGTGGTCTTCGACCAGCTCGACGAACACGCCCTGCGGTTCCGCCCCGGGGTGAAGTGGGGCGCACCGGCGCCGGACGTGCTTCCGGCGTCCATCGCGGACATGGACTTCCCGGTCGCCGAGCCGATTTTGGCTTCCCTGCGCGGATATCTCGACCTGGGTGACCTCGGGTATCCGAATTGGACGGACAACGCGAGCCCGTTGCGCGAAGCCTTTGCCCAGCGGATGAACGCCCGCTACGGCTGGTTCCCCGCCGCGGAGCACGTCCGCGAGTTCACCGACGTCACCCACGCCGTGCGGACGTCGCTGGAACTGAGCACCGCACCGGGGGACGGCGTCGCGATCCACACCCCGGCGTTCGGGCCGTTCCCGGCGATGATCAGGCAGCTGGGCCTGCGGATGGTCCCGATCCCGATGCTCGACACCCGGAAGGGCTGGGTGTTCGACGCCGAGGACTTCGCCCGCCGCGTCGCGCGCGAACGGTGCCGGGTGCTGATCCTGGTCAACCCGCACAACCCGACCGGCCGCGTGTTCACCCGGGCCGAGCTGCTCGCGCTCGGCGAGGTCGCCGAACGCCACGACCTGACGGTGATCTCCGACGACCTGCACGCCGATCTGACCTACGCACCCCACCGCCACGTGCCGTTCGCGTCGATCGGCTCCGCGCTGGAAGCCCGGACGGTGACGCTGTACGGCGCGAGCAAGGCGTACAACCTCGCCGGCATGCGCTGCGCGGTCGGTCACGTGGGACCGGCGGCACTGCGGGAAAGGCTCGCCGCGCTGCCCGCCGGGCCGAACGTCAACGTGCTCGGCATGCGCGCGAGCCTCGCCGCCTGGACCGAGGCGTCCGACTGGCTGGACACCGTGGTCGGCTACCTCGACGACAACCGGCGGCTCATCGCCGGCATGCTCGCCGACCGGCTGCCGGAAGTCCGGTACCACCTGCCGGAAGCGACGTACCTGGCCTGGCTGGACTGCCGCGAACTCGGCTGCGGCGACAACCCCGCGGGGTACTTCCTGGAGCGGGCCCGGGTCGAGCTGGCCGCGGGCACCAAGTACAACCCCGGCGGCGACGGCTTCGTGCGCCTCAACTTCGGCACCGCCACCCCGGTGCTGCGCGCGATCCTCGACCGGATGACCGACTCCGTCGCGACACCGCGACGACTGGCGAGCTGAAGGGGACCCGGCATGGCAGAACGATCGCTCGGCCAGCACTGCGGCCTGGCGCGGGCATTCGAGATCATCGGCTCGCGGTGGTCGGTGCTCGTCGTCCGGGACCTGATCCTGGGCCCGAAGCACTTCGCCGAGCTGCACGAGACGCTGCCGCGGGTCACCGCGGAGATCCTGGAGCGCCGGCTCGACGGCCTCGTCGAGGACGGCGTGGTCCGGGTCGCCGCGTCCGGCGCCTACGAACTGACGGACTACGGCCGGGCGCTGGAGCCGGTCCTGATCGAGCTCGGCCTGTGGGGCGCGCGCTCGCTCGGCGATCCTCGCCCCGGCGATCTCTTCTCGCTGGACATCGCCATCCTCGCGCTGCGCTCGACGTTCCGCCCCGACCGCGCCCGCGGCGTCCGGGCGAGCTTCGAGGTGCGTTTCGGGGAACTGGTCGTCGGCGCGCGCGTCGACGACGGTGTGCTCACGGTCGAGGAAGGCGAGCTCCCCGGCGCCGACCTCGTCATCGAGACACCGTTGCTCAAGCACCTGATGGCCGGCGAGCTGAGCCCGACCGACGCGCTGTGGCTCGGCCTGGTCGAGGCGAAGGGCGACCCCGGCCTGATCGCGACGTTCGTCCGGCTCTTCCACATCCCGGCGGCTCCGGAGACACCAGCGGAAAGGATCGGTTCGTGATCGAGGACTGGAACGGCATCGAAGAACCGCGGCTCGTCGCGGAAAGGATGCTCGAGGGCTTCGCCGATCTCCCGGTCCTCGACTGCGGCCCGATCGCGGGCGGCCGGGGCCGGCTGCGCGCGATCTACGGCATGACCACGACCGAGTCGAGCTTCAAGTCGATCCTCGGGTTCGGGATCCTGCTGCTCGCCTACGAAGCCGGGCTGCTCGAGCCCGGCCAGACGGTGATCGAGTCGACGTCGGGTTCGCTCGGCGTCAGCCTGGCGCTGGCCGGGAAGGTCCTCGGCAATCCGATCGAGCTCGTCACCGATCCGAACATCCCGGCGGTCACCCGGCGCAAGATCGAGTTGCTCGGCGCCAAGCTGCACATCGTCAGCGGCCCGCACCCGACCGGCGGCACCCAGCAGTCCCGTGTGGAGCTCCTCGAGGCGCTCTTGCGGGAGCGGCCCGGCATGCACTGGACCGACCAGAACAACTCGGACCTCAACCCGGCGGTGTACCGCCGCTGGCTGGTGCCGAGCGTCACGCCGAAGCTGGACCTGGACTGGATCGACGCGGCGATCTTCGTCGTCGGCACCGGCGGTCACTTCGTCGGCCTCTCGGAAATGCTGCGGAGCAAGGGAATTCCGTGTTACGTGGCGGACCGGGTCGGCTCGGCGACGTTCGGCCTCGAGCCCGGCCCGAGCGTCCTGCGCGGCATCGGCAACATGAACTGCGTGCCGAGGGTGATCGAGTCCGGCATGCACCTGGTGGAGGACGTGTACTACTCGGACGACGAGGAAGCGGCCGAGGGCGTGCGCGAACTCGCCGGCCGCGGCATCTACGCGGGCGGTACGTCGGGCATCGCCCTGCAGGGGGCGGTCAAGCTGGTCGAGGCCACCGGCGCACGCAACATCCTGACGTTCTTCCCGGACCGCGGCGACCTCTACGGCGACCAGTTCCTCGGCGCGTCCCCGAAGAACAAGCTGGTGCGGATCGCCGCTTAGCCGCCGCCGGGCCACCGCGGCGGCTAAGGTGACCGCGTGCACCCGCCGGCCGCCACGCCCCNNACGCCGGGGCGCCCGCCGGCCGCCACGCCCCGATGGTGGGCGAACGCGCTCTTCCGCGGTGCCGGCGGGCGCCCCGGCGTGGTCGTCGAACTGACCTTCCTCGTGCTGTGGTTCCTGCTCTTCGCGCGGCTCGACGCCCTGGTGGGCACGGATTTCGCGGCCGCCGAAGCCAACGCGCAGGCCCTGCAGGCCATCGAACACCTGGCGCACGTCGACCTCGAGCGGACCGTGAACGGCTGGCTGGCCGGCCATCCGGTCCTCGGTCACCTGGCGGTGTACCTGTACCGGCTGTACTACCTGGTCGTCGCCGGCGTGCTGCTGTGGGTGTTCACCCGGCGCGCCGTCTACCGCCACGTCCGCCGGACGATGGTCGCGATGACGGCCCTCGTCCTGCCGGTCTACTGGGCGGTGCCGATGTCGCCGCCGCGGTTCGCCCTGCCGGGGGCGGTCGACATCGTGGCCAGGTACGACTTCCTGGGCCTGGAGAGCTGGACGAGGCCCACCCACCACACCGCGATGCCCAGCATGCACGTCGGCTGGTCGCTGTGGTGCGCGTATGCCGTGTGGACCGCGCTCCGGGACACGCATCCGCGCCTGGCGCTGCTGTCGTGGTCGTTCCCGGCGCTCATGGTCGCGGACGTCTTCGCCACCGGGAACCACTACGTCCTGGACGTCGCGGGCAGCGTCGCGCTGCTGGCGCTCGCCGTTCTGGCCGCGACGCTGTGGGGGCGCCTCGCCGAGCGCCTCACGGCCCGCAGAACTTCCGCTCGGCTTCGAACGGGTCCGCCGGCACGGTGACCCGGGTCCGGTGCCAGGCACCGGTCAGGTTGGCCCAGAACCGCTGGAACGTCAGCGGTTCCCGGGTCGAACGCCGGATGTCCGCGAGGTCGCCGCAGGCGAGCGCGTGCCGTGCGGCGGCCACCTGTTCCGGGGTGACGGTGCCGGGCACGGCGAAGTTGCCCGACGGGTGGACCGGTGCCTCCGGGGCGGCGTGGTCGGCGAGCAGCCAGGCGTTGCCGAGCGGCTTCGAGTGGCCCGGTTTGACCGTCGGGAGCTCGAACCGGGCGCCGATCGGGTTGGCCAGGCCCCAGAAATCGGCGATCGCGGTGTCGGTGGGGGCCAGCATCCCGACCGTGCCGAGGTAGACCCCGGCCACCACGACCCGGTCCCCGCGGGCCGGCGTGATGACGAGTTCGCCGTCCAGCCCGTGGTAGATCAGGGACCGCCGCCCCGAACCGGCTTCGGCCAGCACGACGTCCCGCAGCCGCTGGAGCTTCCGCACGAAGACCGCGGAATCCGTGGGGGCCGGGCTGCCGGTCCACCCGACGTAGTACGCGCGTTCGTCGTCGATGCCGTGCGCGGCGCCGTCCGCCGCCGGGTACCGGCCCCAGCCCGCGCAGAGGACGGCCCACACCGCCACGGCGGCCACGGCGGCCACGGCGGTCTTCGACCGGGGGACGACGAGGACCGGCAGCAGGACGAGGAACAGCGCCGGAAGCACCATGCGCGCGTGCATGTAGTCGCCGCCGACCTTCACCACGTACGCCAGGTGCAGCGTCCCCGCGACCACCGGGGTCAGCGCCACCGGCGAGCCGGCGTGCCGGAACAGCAGCACGGCGACCACGGTCAGCGGCAGCCACAGCAGGTAGGGGCCGGCGAAGTCGGCGAGGTAAGCGAACCCGCGCGCCCACAGCGACTCGCCCGCGTTCTTCGTCAGCGCGGGCATCGGGACGACGATGCCGTAGAAACCCATCCGGAAGATCTCGTAGGCGACCGGCAGCCCGGCCGCCGCGCCGACGGCGGCGAGCGTCAGGCGCCGGCCGGGCCGGACGGTCACCCACCCCGCGGCCAGGAACACCGCGGCGACCAGGGCCAGATCGGGCCGGACGAGCGGGCCGAGGCCGAGCGTGCCGGCCGTGACCAGGACGGCCTTCGCCGAAGCGTTCGTGCGCAGGCGGACGAACAGCCACCAGCTCACCGCCAGCCAGCACGTGGTGAGCCCGGTCTCCAGGCCCGAAGTCGCGTACTCCCAGACGGGCCGCACTCCCAGCAGCACCAGGACTCCGCAGGGCAGCAGCACCGTGGCGGGCCGGCGGCTGTGCAGCCGCCACGTGGCGTCGACCGCGAGGCCGAACCCGGCCGCGGTGAGCGCGAGACCGAGCACCCAGGAAATCGCCGAGGTGTCCGGCTGTCCGAAGAGGAATCCGGCCAGCGCGAGCAGCCACTGCCAGAGCGCGCTGGTCGACGTCTCCACCCGCTCACCGAGGGTGTAGACCGGTCCGTTGCCCGCGAGGATCTGCTCCACCGCACGCGTGAAGATCAACGCGTCGTCGCAGATCCAGCGCGTCGAGTAGCCCGCCACCGCGATCAGGACGGTCGCGGCCCAGACGGTCGGCAGTTTTCCGCGGGCTTTGGTCGCGCGGTCGGCCACGGCACGTACAGCGGTGTCCACAGAAGTCCTTTGCGTCCCGGGGGATTGCTGTTTCCGAGGCTAGGAAAAGAACATGCGCCTTCCGTGACGAAACCGCACGGGTTCGCCACGGTTGCGCACGAAGGCACCGGCCGGTACCACGCGGACTTAGGATCGGGTCCGAACTCGATCTGGGGAGGGGCCCATGAAACGGCCGGCCTTCGGGCTGCGGGCCCGGGTGACGGGAGCGGTCGTCCTGGTGACGACGGCGGTCACCGCGGTGATGGCCTTCGCGGCGACCAAGCTGCAGGAGGACGACGCGATCGGCGGCTTCACCTTCGCGGCGGAGTCGTCGGTCGGCGCCTTGTTCGAACAGAACTGGCGCGGGCTCGAGCGGGCGATGGCCGGCCACGGAACCGTGGACGACTTCGCGCGCGCCATGAACAACACGACGCCGGACTGGACGCTCTTCACCAGGAAACCCGGCGGCCCGGCCGCGATGGTGACGTACGGCTCGCAAGAGATCTTCTGGGCCGGCAGGCCGGTTCCGGTCGCCGTTTCCGACCGCCAGGCGGTGGTGGCCTCGGTCGCGGACAAGGTCCTGGTGCGCACGGCCAAGACCGCGGACCTGCTGACGGCGACCACGGTGGACCCGGCGACCGGCCGGAAACTCCTCGTGGTCAGCGGGAACTTCGTCAGCTACTGGATGGTGCAGTTCTTCGACCTCACGCCGCTCGAAGGGAACCTCGACCTGCAGCGCCGGAAACTGGTGTACCTCGCACTCGGCGTGGCTGTGCTCGGGATCGCCGCCGCCCTCCTGATCGCCCGGTACGTGCAACGCCCGGTCCGCCGCGTCGCCGCCGCCGCCCGTGAACTGGGTGACGGCGTCTTCGCCGTGCGCGTCCCGGTCAAGGGCCGGGACGACCTCGCCGACCTCGCCGCCTCCTTCAACACCATGGCGCAGCGGGTCAGCGAGTCGGTCGGGGAACTGCGGGCCAAGGACCGCCAGCAACAACGCTTCGTCGCCGACGTCGCCCACGACCTGCGGACCCCGATCGCTTCACTGGTCGCCACCGCCGACACGCTCGGCAGCGCCGACCCCGGGACCCGCGCCCGGGCGGCCCGCCTGTTCGGCACCCAGGCCCGCCGGCTGGCGAAACTCGTCGAGGACCTGCTGGAGATCTCCCGTTTCGACGCGCATTCGGCGGACTTCCGGCCCGAACTCCTCGACCTGCGCCCCCTGGTCGCGGACGCGATCGAGCCGGCCACGGACATCGACGTCCGGTACACCGGCGACCCGACCGTGGTCGCCGATCCGCGCCGCGTCCACACGATCGTGAGCAACCTGCTGGTCAACGCCGCCCGCCACGGCGCGGCCCCGATCACCGTGTCGATCGAGGGTGCTCCGGACGAGGTCACGATCACGGTGTCGGACTCCGGCCCGGGCGTCCGCGAGGACCTGCTCCCGATCGTGTTCGACCGCTTCGTCCGCGGCGACCACGCCCGCCAGGAGACCGAGGGCAGCGGGCTGGGACTGTCGATCGCCCGCGAGAACGCCCTGATCCACGGCGGCGACCTGACCGCGCACAACGACGGCGGCGCGGTGTTCACGCTGACCCTGCCCCGGCGGCCGGGCGGTCCTGCCGGCGGGGCGTAGCCGGCCGGCCCGGCTCCCCCGAGCCGCCGAAAACCCGCACGCCGGCCTCGGCCGCGCTCTAGGATCTCGCCGTGGCTTCGACGAACGCACCGACCACCGGACTGTGGTCCATCCGGCGGCACATCGTCGCGGTGGTCTTCATCGGGCTCAGCGTGTTCGCCCTCGCGGCCGCGCTCTTGTGGCTGGCACTGGGATTGCCGGCCTCGCCGAGTCCGGACACCCGGCTGAACGTCGTCAAGATCGCCTTGTCGGTGGTGGCCGGGGTCGGCGGGGTCGTCGCGCTGGTCGTCGCCTACCGCAAGCAGCGGATCGGGGAGATCGCCGAAGCTCGCGAGCGCGTCAAGGTGCTGAACGAGCGCTTCGCCGGCGCGTGCGCCCAGATCGGCCACGAGAAGCCGACCGTCCGGCTCGCCGGGGTCTACGCCATGGCCAGCCTGGCCGACGAATGGCTCGAGCAGCGCCAGGTGTGCATCGACGTGCTGTGCGCGTACCTGCGCATTCCGTATGAGCCCTCGATCGATTCGCCGTGGTACCACGACGAGGAATCCGAAGTGCGCCTTTCGATCACGAGCTTGCTCAGCGATCACCTCCGCCCGGGGGCGCCGGTCAGCTGGCAGGGCCACGAGTTCAACCTCGTCCGGGCCGTGCTCCGCGCCGCCGATTTCGCGGACATCCAGGTGACCGGTGGCCGGTTGCTGTTCAGCCTGGCCCGGTTCCCCGGCGGCTGGACGTCGTTCGACGGAATGCACGTCAGCGGCGGCGAAATCTGGTTCGGCGGCGCCGCGTTCAGTGGTGACGCCCGGGTGACTTTCGAAAACGCGGAGTTCAGCGGCGGCCGCGTCCTGTTCGACGGCGCCGCCTTCACCGGCGGCGAGGTGAGCTTCCGCGGGGCCCGGTTCACCGGCGGCGAGGTCGACCTCTCCGACGTCAGCATCGACGACTACACCGCGCCGCCCGTGTTCGACCGGTGGGAGAGCCCGCCGCCCGGGCTGCTGCTGCCCGACGCCCGGTGAGTCCGGCGATTCACCGCCGGCCGCCGCCCTGACACCAGCCACCCTTTCGACTTTGTCGAATATATTCGACAAAGTCGAAAGTTGACTGTGCGCGGGGAAATGACTACATTTTTCCAGGTTGATTGTTAGCGCTAACAAGCCGCGAAGGAGAACCATGAGTTCATCCCACCGTGCGGGGCGCATCCGACGCGGGCGCGGGGCGCGCGCGCTGATCACCTTGCTCACCACCGTCCTCGCGGCCACCGCGGCGGTCGTGCTCGCCCCCGGTGCGGCGTCGGCCGCGACCGTCGACACGAGTGCGTGGTACGTCCTCGTCAACCGCAACAGCGGCAAGGCGCTGGACGTTTCCGGTGCGTCCACCGCCGACGGCGCGGCGATCCACCAGTGGTCCCGGCACGACGGCGCCAACCAGCAGTGGCAGTTCGTGGACTCCGGCAACGGCTACTACCGGCTGAAGTCGAAGAACTCCGGCAAGGTCCTCGACATCGGCAACTGGTCGACCGCCGACGGTGCGAAAGTCCAGCAGTGGACCGACCTCGACGGCACCAACCAGCAGTTCAGCCTCGCCGACTCCGACGGCGGCTACCTCCGCCTCCTCAACCGCAACAGCGGCAAGGCCGTGGAGGTGACGGGCGCGTCGACCGCGGACGGCGCCGCCGTCGTCCAGTACGGCGACTGGAAGGGCGCCAACCAGCAGTGGCAGCTCGTCCGGCTCGGCGACACCGGCTCGTGCGCACTCCCCTCGACCTACCGCTGGTCCTCGACGGGCCCGCTGGCCGAACCGAAAGCCGGCTGGCTGGCGCTCAAGGACTTCACCACCGTCGTCCACAACGGCAAGCACCTCGTCTACGGGTCGACGACCGACACGGCCGGGGCGTACGGCTCGATGGCGTTCAGCCCCTTCACGAACTGGTCCGACATGGCCTCGGCCGGCCAGACCGCGATGACCATCGGCACGGTCGCCCCGACGCTGTTCTACTTCGCCCCCAAGAACATCTGGGTGCTCGCCTACCAATGGGGCCCGACCACGTTCAGCTACCGGACGTCGACCGACCCCACCAACGCGAACGGCTGGTCCGCGCCGCAGGAGCTGTTCACCGGCACCATCCCCGGCGGCGCACCCCTCGACCAGACCCTGATCGGCGACGGCACGAACATGTACCTGTTCTTCGCCGGTGACAACGGCAACATCTACCGGGCGAGCATGCCGATCGGGAACTTCCCGGGCAGCTTCGGCTCCTCGTACACCACGATCATGAGCGACACCACGGCCAACCTCTTCGAAGCGGTCGAGGTCTACCGGGTCCAGGGCCGGAACCAGTACCTCATGCTCGTCGAGGCGATGGGCGCGAACGGCCGTTTCTTCCGCTCGTTCACCGCCACCAGCCTGGGCGGTTCGTGGACCCCGCAGGCCGCCACCGAAGGCAACCCCTTCGCCGGCAAGGCCAACAGCGGCGCCACCTGGACCAACGACATCAGCCACGGCGACCTGGTCCGCGCCAACCCCGACCAGACCAAGACCGTCGACCCCTGCAACCTGCAGTTGCTCTACCAAGGCCGAAACCCCGCATCCGACGGCACGGACTACAACCACCTGCCCTGGCGGCCGGGCGTGCTGACCCTCCAGCGCTGACCACCGGATCGGCGCCCTCGCCCGCCGTCGGGCAGGGGCGCCGAACCCCGCTGCCGCCGGTCAGCCCGGCTTCGCACACTGGGCACTGAGCGTCCGGATCGACTGCCCGCCGCAGCTGCCCGCAGTTCGGCTCGCCCGGCCGGATTCGAACCGGCGTGGCCCTCCTGGGCAAGGAGGCGCGCCTGCCTCTGCGCTACGACCCTGGCATTGGCCTGATCGTATCCGGCAGCGGCGGCCACGGCGGGTCCACCGGCACGGCCGGGTCGCGCGCGCCCGCCCACCAGCCGGCCGCGATGATCAGCGGCAAGCACGCCGCCGCGAGGATCAGCCCGAGGTTGCCCGGGGCGTGCTCCTGCGGGTGGCCGATCGTCCAGCCCAGCGCCGGCACGACGGACACCAGTCCGGTCAGGACCGCGGCGCCGAGCACCACCAGCGTGCGCGATCGGCACAGGGGCCATCGCGGGGCCAGGACGAGCGCGGCACCGACGCCGTTCACGCCCACGGCGGTCACCAGCCACAAGAGCGTCGACTGCCCGGCGTTCGAGCCGAAGAACGCCACGAAGCCGTTGAGCGGGACGGCCGCGATGAGGAACAGGCCGACGGGCAGCGCGGCCATGAGCCCGCGTCCGGTCCGGGCGCGCACCCGGCCGGCCGCCACCGTCGTCCCGATCAGCAGCGCGAGCAGGGTGAACAGCCCGGCCTCCATGACGTCGACCCCGATCACCCGGCCGAACGCGGTGAGCGGCGCCGGCCGGATGTCCAGCCTGGTCTCGGCGACCACGACCGGCACCCGGCGCCAGGTCCCGCCGGCATCGCGGACGGCCAGTCCCTCCACGCCGTTGGCCACGATCACCTGGTGTCCACCGGGGACGGCGCGGACGGAGACCTCCGTGCTGGCCAGTTTGGCCACTTTGACGATCCCCGCCGGAAACGGGTGCTGCCGCTGGACGAACTCCCACCGGACGGCGGGCACCTCCCAGGCGGTGTGCCAGGTCCGGCCACCGTCCGTCGTTTCGTCGACGCCGAGCAAGCGGCCGCCGCGCGTGTCGTCGACGACATCGGCGCCGTGCACGCGGTAGCAGTGCGCGGCCGCCTCGGGCGCGCAGGCTTCGACCTGCTTCCGGGGCGTCGGCCAGGGCGTTGGAGGCGCGTCCGAGAGGAACTGCCAGCCGTCGACGCCCGAGTCGGAGCCGTAGAACCCTCCGGCCGCCTCGATCACCACCTGCGTGCCCTCGATCCGCACGGACTGGACGGACGGGACGTTCTCGCCGGGCGCCGACGTCGCCGTGATCGCCAGCACGGTGAACGGCAGAGCGGCCACCACCCGCAGCCGCAACGGCAGGGCCGGGGCCGCCGCCACCCGGCGCCAGGCCCACCAGGACAGGCCGAGTGCGGGCAGCGCGACCAGGTCGGTCGGATCGGCCAGGATCACCGAAGGCCCGTTGACGACCGACCACGCCGCCGAAGCGACCCCGGCGCCCGCGGCGGTCAGCTTGACCAGTGC
Source organism: Amycolatopsis kentuckyensis (assembly GCF_002155975.1). Classification (GTDB taxonomy): domain Bacteria; phylum Actinomycetota; class Actinomycetes; order Mycobacteriales; family Pseudonocardiaceae; genus Amycolatopsis; species Amycolatopsis kentuckyensis. The sequence goes on along the minus strand of NZ_MUMI01000253.1, from coordinate 11,313 downwards.
GAACCCGGCCCCGGTCACCAGCACCGCGGCCGCGGCGGCGGTCCGGCCGGCGAGGACCAGGCCGAGCAGCAGCCCGAGCACCGGCGGAGCCGCCACCAGCCCGGCGAAGTCGCTGAGCTTGCCGGTGACCAGCCCCGGCCACGCGTGCTTGAGCACGTGGTCGTTGAGCAGCAGCACCGTGGTGGCGCCGATGGTCAGCGGATGCCCGAGCCACCGCAGGAAAACCCCAGTTCGCATTCGGTACAGCCTGCGGTGCGGTGATCACGGCCGCGACACGGCCCGGCCGCGGATCGGGTCAGGGCGTCAACGGAGGGTCCAGAACACCGCGTGGTACTTCCCGGCCGCGGTGGTGGCGCGCCCGATCACCCGGCCGCTGTCGGTGATCCGGGAGGCCTCGCTGCGGGTACTGCCGGGCAGCGTGGCGAGCTGCGCGCGCGGCCCGTTCCGGTACCAGACGGTCGCCCGGCTCCGGAGCGTTCCCACCGCGGTGCCCTCCGCGTCGACTCCTTGGACGTCGGCGATGGAGCCGTCGTCGGGCAGGACGGACACCGTGCCGTCGGGGGCCCAGCGCACCGACGACCGGGCCGGCGGGGTGAGGTAGCCGTAGCCCACGACGTAGCCGGTGGAGCCGATCCAGGAGATCCAGACCGAGTGCGGGCTGGGCCAGGCCAGCGGGTGGATCGTGCCGTCGGTGGCCCAGGTCGCCGGGACGACGGGCCCGCTCGTGGTTCCGGCGGCGACCCCGCCCGCGTTGACCAGGTGGGCCCCGCTGCTCGGGCTCTGCGGCGCCAGCTCGGTGATCGGCCCGCCGTCGACCCAGCGCACGGCGTGGTTCGCCCCGGCGCGCTGGGCGCCGCCGACGATGATGCGGCCGTCGGCGGAGATGTCCTCGGCCATGCTCCAGGTCTCGCCGGGCAGCGTGCCCAGGTCGGTGGCCTGGCCGTCCGGGCCCCAGCGGAAGGCGTGGTACTCGTTGCCCGGTGTCAGCCAGTTCCCCACGATGACGCCGGTGTCGCTGATCGCGAAGGCGGTGGCGTTGTGGAACCCGGGCGGGACCTGCAGCGTGGTCGCCTGGCCCTGGGCGTCCCAGCGCACCGGCACGGCGTCGGTCGCGGTCAGCACGTAGCCGGCCGACTCCCCGAGCTCGTTGACGTCACGCACCTGTCCCGCGCTGCCGCCGGGGGTCGGCAGTGCCGAGATCACGCCGTCGGCGTCCCAGCGGACCGGGAGGTCGCGCCGCGGACTGGATCCCGCCGACGACAGCCCGACCATCACCCCGGCCTCGTTGACCGCCAGGACGATGCTGTCGTCGTCGCCCGGCAAGGTACCGAGATCGACCGGCCCGCCCGGGGCGGCCTGCGCCATCCCCGTCAGCGCTCCGGAGAACACCACCACGGCCGCCAGCGATCTTCGAAAAATCCGCAGCATGAAAACTCCCCTCCTCGACCGGCCGAGCCGGTCTCCCTTGCCGCGGACAGTAGTGCAAGCGCCGCGCGAATTGTGCTGCTGCGCGGGCGATCCACACGAATAGCCGAGCCACAGCGTCCACTGTGGACTACCCAAGCTGATCCCGGCGGCGCGTCAGGTACGCGACCTCGGCCGTGTTGCCGGCCAGCTCGATGGCTCGGTCGTACGCCGTCCGCGCCTCCGCGCCGCGGGACAGCCGCCGCAGCAGATCGGCGCGGGTCACGTGGTAGGCGTGGTAGCCGGCCAGCCGGTCCTCGAGCCGGTCGACGGCCGCCAAGGCCACCTCCGGCCCGTCGAGTTCGGCGACCGCGATCGCCCGGTTCAGCACCACGACCGGCGAGGCGTCGACGCGGACCAGCTGGTCGTAGAGGGCGACGACCTGCGCCCAGTCGGTGTCGCGGATGTCGCGGGCCGACGTGTGCACGGCGTTGATCGCCGCGAGGATCTGGTAGCGGCCCGGCGCCACCCCCGCGGCGAGGCGTTCGCGCACCAGCCGGTGGCCCTCGGCGATCAGCGCCGTGTCCCAGGCGCCGCGGTCCTGTTCGTCGAGCGCGACCAGCTCGCCCGCCGAAACCCGCGCCGGGCGGCGGGCCTCGATGAGCAGCATCAGCGCCAGCAGCCCGGTCACCTCGCCGTCGTCCGGGAGGAGCGCGTGGACCAGGCGGGCGAGCCGGATCGCCTCGGCGGTCAGGTCGTGCCGGATCGGGTCGGTGCCGGGACCGGTCGCCAGGTACCCCTCGTTGAAGACGAGGTAGAGGACGGTCAGCACACCGGCCACGCGGGCCGGCAGATCTTCGGCGGCCGGCACCCGGTACGGGATGCGCGCCGCCTTGATCTTGGCTTTGGCGCGGGTGATCCGTTGCTCCAAAGTGGACTCCCGCACCAGGAAGGCGCGGGCGATCTCGGGCACGGTGAGGCCGCCGACCAGGCGCAGCGTCAGTGCCACGCGGGCCTCCGTCGCCAGCGCCGGGTGGCAGCAGGTGAAGACCAGCCGCAGCCGGTCGTCGTCGATGGCGCCGGCGGGCTCGGGCGGGGTGTCGTCGTGCACCATCCGGGCCTCCTGGTGCTTGTCGTCGCGCTTGTTTTCGCGCCGGATCCGGTCGATGGCCTTCCGGACGGCGGTGGTGGTCAGCCAGGCGCCGGGGTTCGGCGGCACCCCGTCGCCCGGCCACCGCTCGACGGCGGTCGCGAACGCCTCGGCGGCCGCTTCCTCGGCGACGTCGAGGTCACCGAACCGCCGGGTCAACGCGGCCACCACCCGGGCCCACTCTTCGCGGTGGGCCCGGGTCACCGCTTCCTCGACGTCGATCACCGGAACGGCCGCACTTCGATCTTCCGGTCGCAGACCTTCGACGCCTCGGCGGCGAGCTTGAGCGCGACGTCCAGGTCGGGGACGTCCCACACCCAGAAGCCGGCGAGGTACTCCTTCGACTCCACGAAGGGCCCGTCGGTGAGCACGGCCTGCTCACCCCGGTTGTCGACGACCGTGGCCGCGTCGGTGTCCGCGAGCCCGCCCGCGAAGACCCAGTAGTTCTCGGCGATCAGCCGGTCGTTGAACTCGCTGATGGCGGGCTGCCGGTCGGTGCTGCCGGGCTCGACCTTGTCGTCGATGACGGAGACCAGATACTGCATGCAGAATCCCTTTCCTGGTTGGGGAGGATCACGCCGTCGCGTACCGCGGCCGCCCGGCCGGCCGGTGGACCTGGACGGACACGCCCTTCGTGTCGACCCGCGATTCGACCACGTCGAGCGCGAGGTCCGGGCCGGTTTCCGGGAACAGCCGCGCGCCCTGGCCGAGGATCACCGGGACGACGAGCAGCGTGAGCTCGTCGACCAGACCGTGCGCCAGCAGCCATCGGACCAGAGTGCCACTACCGTGCACCTGCAGTTCGCCGCCGGGCCGGGCTTTCAGCTCCGCGACGGCGCTCGCGAGGTCACCGCCGAGAACGGTCGTCCCGGCCCAGTGCGCCTCGGCGAGCGTGGCCGAGGCGACGTACTTGGGGGCAGCGTTCAGCGCCACGCCGATGGGGTGCGTGCTGGGCCCCCACGCGCCGGCGAACAGCTCGTAGGTGCGGCGCCCGAAGAGGAAGGCGTCGGCACGCTGGTAGGTCTCGGTGATGAAGGCCCGGGTTTCGTCGTCCCCGGCACCGAGGGCCCAGCCACCCCGTTCGAACCCGTGGCGGCGGTCTTCTTCCGACGCGCCGCCGTTGCCCTGCACGACTCCGTCGAGGGTGATCTGGGTGATGGTCGTCAGCTTCATGGCCGGGGTTCCCTTCGGGGGTTTGCGGGTGGCTTCACCCCTGCTACGAACGCCGCCGACCGGATCCGACAACCCCACGCGGAATTTTTTTCGGCGGTACCGTGCCTCGTGGACCACGACATGCGGTTGCGGCACGCCACGTCGTTCGGCGCGGCGGCAGCCGGTTACGCCGAGCACCGCCCGGACTACTCGCCGGCCGCGGTGCGGTGGGCCGTCGAAGCGGCACCCGGCCCCCGGGTGCTCGACCTGGGCGCCGGGACCGGCAAGCTGACCGGCACCCTGGTCGCCCTCGGCGCCGACGTCATCGCGGTCGAGCCCGATCCGGCGATGCTGGCCGAGCTGCGCCGGGCCCTGCCGGCCGTCCGTGCCCGGCCGGGGAGGGCCGAGGCGATCCCGCTGCCGGACGCGTCCGTCGACGCCGTCCTGGCCGGGAACGCCCTGCACTGGTTCGACATGGCCGTGGCGGGACCCGAGATGGCCAGGGTGCTCGCTCCCGGTGGCGTCCTGGCCGGCCTGTGGAACGTCGTGGACGACCGCGTCGGCTGGGTGGCCGGGCTCGCGCGGGCCGGCGGCAGCGCGGTGATCGGCCCGCGCGACACCTTCGGCAGCTGGCGCGCCGCGACCGCGGGCTTGCCCCGCCCGGCCGGCGGCCTGTTCGGCGCGCCGGAGCAGGCCGAGTTCCCGCACGGGCAGCGTCGCACCGCCGATTCGCTCGTCGCGACGCTCGCGACGCGCGCCGGGGTGCTGGTCATGCCGGAGCCGGAACGGGAAGCCACCCTCGCCCGGGTCCGCGCGCACCTCGCGGCCATGACGGGCGAGTTCGTCCTCCCCCTGCTGACCGGCGTCCTGCGCGTCCGGGCGCGGTAGCCCCTACGCTGGGCCCGACCCGGACAGACGCGGAGGATCGCCATGCCCCACACCGTGGACTTCGACACCGTATCGACGGCCGGCCTGGAGTCGTCGCCGGTCGCGGAGGCGCTGGCCGGGTTGCGGGCCAACGAGGCCCGGTACTTCAAGAACAAGTACGACCACGTCTTCACCGTCGAACCCGCGAGCGAGGCCCGAGCGGCCATCGACCGGGTGCACCGCATCCTCGAAGAAGAACGCGGCATCGTCATCTCCTCGCCGCCGCTCGAGGCGACCGACTTCCAGGTCGGGAACGTCCGCTGGACCTACGTCTTCTACGAGAGCGGCCTGTCGGTCAACGTCCTCTACACCGTGGACGACGGCGGGAAACGGGCCGTCGGGTTCAAGCTCTCCGACGGCATGGAAGTCCCCGAGGAGCTGGCCTCGTTCAAGTTCGCCCGCCAGAAGTCCAAGCTGGCCGGGACCATCCGCGGCTCCTACTTCGTCATCAAGAACGAGTACTGACCCGGCACGGGAAAGCCGTCGCCAGGCCCGGGGACCTGGCGACGGCCACGCACTAGGCCCGGTAGCGGAACAGGATCCGCCCGCGGTTCAGGTCGTAGGGGCTCAGCTCCACCAGGACCCGGTCGAACGGCAGGATCTTGATGAAGTTCTTCCGGATCTTCCCGCTGATGTGCGCGAGCACCTTGTGCCCGTTCTCCAGCTCCACCCGGAACGTCGCGTTGCGCAGGCACTCGACGACGGTGCCCTCGACTTCGATGCCGGCTGTGTTCGCCATCAGCGCAGCACCAGCTCGACGTTGCCGCCCACCCGGCGGGCTCCGGCGCCCTCGAACAACGCGATCGCCGCCGGGTTCGCTTCGTTCACTTCGGCCGTGGCCGCCGGAATTCCCTTGTGGTGCAACGCATCCAGCACGTGGGTCAGCAACGCGCGGCCGATCCCCGACCGCTGCCGGTCGGCGCGGACCGCGAGCAGGCCGATCCGCGGCTGCCGCGGCACCGCCGCCAGCCTGAGCAGGCCGACGTACCCGTCCTCGGCCGCGGCCACCGTGTAGCTGGTGACGTCCAGGACCTCCGGGCGGGGCAGGATCTCCGCCGGCATCTCCGGCCAGCCCACCGTCGCCGAGACTTCGGCGCGGATCGCGTCGTCGAGCGAGCGCAGCGCCCGCTCGTCGGACGGCGGCCCGATCGTCAGGCCCGCCGGCACCGGCACCGTGCCCGGTGCCGTGGGGAGCACGTACTCCCGCTCACGGCGCCGGGTCGTGAACCCGACGGATTCCCAGCGGGACCGGAGGTCGGTGTCGGCTTCGTCGACCACCGTGTGGAGGGGCCTCGGCAGTGCGGGCAGCATGTCGGCCGCGAGCAGCGCGAAGTCCGCGTCGTCCCACGTGTCGATGCTGAGGAAGAGGCGGCCGTCCGGCCGCCGGGACACTTCCCCGCGGCCGGCCACGCCCGGCCGTTCGAACAGATGGTTCATGTGTGTCGCCTTTCGGGAGTACCGGTTCCAGGTGCTCCCGGCGACAGCTAGGCCGGCCCGCCCGTGACGACGAGGGGGAGCACCCACAACGTTGCAGCGTTCACGGGTCTCACCTCCCAGGGCCGGGTCACGGACGGCGGAAAGCTATCAGACCGCCGCGCGCCCCGCCCACTCCTTTTTCCGAAAGCGCCCGCGCAGACCGATCAGGAATCGAGAAGCGCCGGTCAGCGGCCCGGACCTAGCGTTACCGGCATGACGAACATCGAAACCATCACCCTCGAAGTTGCCGACACCGCCGCCGCCGAGCGCTTCTACGCCGACGCCTTCGGGCTCACCACCCAGCTCCGGTTCCGGGTCGCCGACGCGCCGAGCGACGGCTTCCGCGGCTTCACCCTCTCCCTCACCGTGCCGCAGCCCGCGGACGTCGACTCCCTGATCGAGACCGCCCTGAAGGCCGGGGCCACGACGATCAAGCCGGCCACCAAGTCCATGTGGGGCTACGGCGGCACCGTCCGGGCGCCGGACGGGACGATCTGGAAGCTCGCCACCTCCGCCAAGAAGAACACCGGCCCCGCCACCCGCAAGATCGACGCCGTCGTGCTGCTGCTGGGTGCCGCCGACGTGGCCGCCAGCAAGAAGTTCTACGTGGAGCACGGCATGACCGTCGGCAAGAGCTTCGGCAAGATGTACGTCGAGTTCGAAGCCGGCGAGAGCCCCGTCAAGCTGGCGCTGTACCGGCGCAAGGCGCTCGCCAAGGACGCCGGGGTCGCACCCGAGGGCAGCGGCTCGCACCGGATCGCGGTCGGCGGCGCGGCCGCGGCGTTCACCGACCCGGACGGGTTCGCCTGGGAGACCACGGCCTCCGCGAGCCTCTCCTGATCACCCGCGGAGCAGGTCCGCGACCGCGGCGATGCCGGGGGCGATCGCGTGGTCCGGGGTGTCGCCGAACCCCAGGACCAACCGCGGCCGCCGCGGCCCCGGCGTCGCGTGCAGCCCGGCCACGCCGTAGAGCCCGACACCCCGCTCCCGGGCCTGGTCGATCACCCGTTGCTCGTCCGTCCCGGGCGGCAGGTGCAGGACGGCGTGGAAGCCGGCGGCGAGCCCGGTGACGCGGAGGCCGGGCGCGTGGGCGGCCAGCGCGTCGACGAGCGTCCGGCGCCGGGCGGCGTACGCGGCGCGGGTGCGGCGCAGGTGCCGGTCGTAGCGCCCGGATTCGATGAGCAGGGCCAGCGCCAGCTGGTCGAGGCCGGGGCTCCCGCGGTCGGTGACGGCCTTGTCGCGGGCCAGCACCGGAATCAGCCGTTCGGGAGCGACCAGCCAGCCCAGGCGCAGGGCCGGCGCGAGCGACTTGCTGACCGTGCCGAGCGAGACGACGTGGTCGGGGTCCAGGCCCTGCAGCGAGCCGACCGGATCGCGGTCGTAGCGGAATTCCGCGTCGTAGTCGTCTTCGATGACGAGCCCGTCGCGCCGGCGCGCCCACGCGAGCAGTTCCTGACGGCGGTGCCCGGCGAGCACCACTCCGGTCGGCCACTGGTGCGCCGGGGTCACCAGCACGGCCCGCGCTCCGCTGCGGTCGAGCGCTTCGACGTCCAGGCCGTCTTCGTCGACCGGGACGGGCACCGCGGCCAAGCCGGCGGCGGCCGCCTGGCTCGTCGTCGACCGGACGGCGCCGGGGTCCTCGAAGGCCAGGGTGACACCGTCGGCGGCGAGCGCCCGCAGCACCAGCCCGAGCGCCTGCGCCATCCCGGTGCAGACGACGACCTGCCCGGCAGAGGCCTCGACCGCGCGCACCCGGCGCAGGTACGCCGCGAGCACCTCCCGCAGCTGCCGCTCACCGATCGGGTCGCCGTAGTCGAACGCGGTGTTCGGCGCGGTGCGGCAGACCTCGCGGATCGCCCACGCCCAGTCCTCGCGGGGCGCGAGGCGGAGGTCGGGCACGCCGTGGCGGAAGTCGGCGAGCGCGAGCCGCGGCGGCGTCGGCGGGCTCGGCGGCGGTGGCGCGGTCCGGCGGGCGACCGCCGCCACGCGCGTCGCCGATCCGGGACGGCTGGTCAGGTAGCCCTCGGCCTGCAGTTGCGCGAAGCAGTCCTGGACCAGGCCGCGGGAAAGGCCCAGCGCGCGAGCGAGTTCGCGGGACGACGGCAGCCGCTCCCCGCCCGCGAGACGGCCGCCGCAGATCGCGTCGCGCAGCTGCCGTTCCAGCTGCGCGCGGAGCCCTTCACCGCTTTCGCGGTCGATCGTGAACAGCAGCTCGGGACCCGAACCGGACCACTCCACAGGCATGAAACTGGACCTTACCGGTGATCCGGTCGGCTTCTAGCGTTCTCGGCATGACCGTCGACCTGCAGCTCCGCCCCCGGCTGGTGTCCCGTGCCCTGCTGGTGCGGTTCATCTCGATCATCGGCTCGGCGATCGGGTTCTTCCTGCCGCTTTCGGTGGTGCCGCTGCTGGCTACGCAGTCCGGCGCGGGCATCGCGACGGTCGCGTTGCTGCTGGCCACGGTGGCCGCCGAGCTGGTGACACCACGGCTCGTCGCCCGCGTCGGCTACCGGTGGGCGCTGGCGGCCGGGCTGGTCCTGCTCGGGGTGCCGACGCTCGTGCTGACGGTCAGCGACGACCTCCGCGTGATCGTCGCGGTCAGCGTGGTGCGCGGGATCGGGTACGCGATCGCCGTCGTGGCCGGCGGGGCCGTCACCGCCCTGCTGATCCCGCCGGCCCGGCGGGGCGAGGGCCTCGCGCTGGTCGGGATCGTCGGCGGGATCCCCAGCCTGCTCGCGTTGCCGGCCGGTGTGTGGGCGGCCGCGCACTGGGGCTACGCGCCGGTGTTCGTGGTGACGACCGTGGCGACCCTGCTCGCCCTGGTGTCGGTGCCCGGCCTGCCGCGTCGCTCCCTCTCCGGCTCCGGCTCCGGTTCGGTGAAGGAAGAAGGCGTGCTGGCCGGGCTGCGCAACCCGGTGCTGACCCGGCCCGCGACGCTCTTCGCGGCGTCGGCGGCCGCGGTCGGCGTCCTGGTCACGTTCCTCCCGCTGGCCGCCGCGGACCAGCCGGCCTGGGTCGCCGCGACCGCGTTGCTCGCCCAGCCCGCGGCGGCCACCGCGACGCGCTGGGTCGCCGGCCGGATCGGCGACCGCCACGGGCCGGCGTGGCTGCTCGCGCCGGGGCTGCTGCTGTGCGTGGCGGGCATGGCGGGCATCGCCTTCACCGGCACCCCGGCCGCGGTGATCGGCGGGGCGTTCGTGTTCGGCGCCGGGTTCGGCGGGCTGCAGAACACGACGCTGTCGCTGATGTACGCCCGGGTGCCGGCCGGCGGCGAAAGCGCGGTGAGCGCGATCTGGAACGCGGCCTACGACCTCGGCATGGCGGCCGGCGCGCTGGGCGCCGGGCTGGTGATCGGCTCGGCCGGGTACCCGGTGACGTTCGCGCTCACCGCCGTGGCGATCCTGCCGGCGGTGCTGCTGGCGCGGCGCGACCGGCGTCCCTGACGCAAACTGGTTCGCGTGCCCGAACTCCCCGAAGTGGAACTCGCCCGGCAGGTCCTCGCCGGTGCGCTCGACCGGAAGATCCGCGCGGTCGACGACCACGACGACTGGGTCTGCCGCCCGCACGCCCCCGGGGACATCGCCGCGGCGTTGACCGGCGGGCGGCTGGTGGGAGCGCATCGACGAGGCAAGACGCTGTGGTGCGAAACGGAAAGCCGGGGCGGGCGGCCCGGGCCGAACCTCGGTCTGCACCTCGGGATGGCCGGGCAGCTGCGGTTCGGCGGTGCGAGCGGCCCACCCGGGCGGGCTCGCGATCGGGTGGAGAAACCCGAGTGGTTCCGGTTCGGGATCACCTTCGCCGACGGCGAACAACTGCGCCTGTTCGACACGCGGCGGCTCAGCCGCGTGCGGCTCGACCCGGACCTGGACGCACTCGGCCCGGACGCCGGGGAGGCATCGCGGCGCGAGTTCACCGAGCGCGTCGGCCGCGGACGGGCACCGCTGAAGGCGCGGCTGCTGGACCAGTCGGTGGTGGCGGGGATCGGCAACCTGCTGGCCGACGAAACCCTGTGGCAGGCGGCGTTGTCCCCGGCGCGGCCGGTGAACGAGCTGACCGGCGACGACCTCGCGAACCTGCACAAGGCGCTGCGCAAGGCGTTGCGCGCGGCGATCCGCCACGGCGGCGTGCACACGGGCGAGATCATCGGCCACCGCCGGGCCGGTGACCACTGCCCGCGCTGCGGCGCGGAGATGAGCCACGGGACGGTCGGCGGGCGGTCGACCTGGTGGTGTTCGAAGGAACAGGCCTAGCCCCCGGGCGACGCTCTTGCCGGAACGTCGTCTTCTCCGCACGGTCGCGGACCTCGGCGGGCGGGAGCGCATCCTGGCGGGCGGTTTTTGTCGGGGGTTCCCGGTAACGTCGCGGACATGGCAACCCTGGTCACCTTCCACGCCCACCCGGACGACGAGTGCCTCCGCACCGCGGGCGTCATGCGCAAAGCCGTCGAAGACGGGCACCGGGTCGTGCTCGTCGTCGCCACCAAGGGCGAGGTCGGCGAGGTCCCGGACGGATTCCTCGCCGAGGGCGAGAAGCTGGAGGACCGGCGCGTCCAGGAGTCGTACGCGGCGGCGGAGATCCTCGGCGTCGAGCGCGTCGAGTTCCTCGGCTACCGCGACTCGGGGATGATGGGCGAGCCGACGAACGACGACCCGTCGTGCTTCTGGCGCGCGGACGTCGAAAAGGCGGCCGAGCAGCTGGCGGCGATCCTGCGCGAGGAGTCGGCCGACGTCCTGACGGTGTACGACGACAACGGCGATTACGGCCACCCGGACCACATCCAGGTCCACCGGGTCGGCCTCCGCGCGGCGGAACTGGCGGGAACGAGCCGCGTGTACCAGGCAACGTTCAACCGCGAGTTCATGCAGCGCGGCTTCGAAGCGGCGGTGGCGGACGGACTGATCCCCCCGGAGGCGGCACCGAAACCCCCGGAGGACGTGGAGTTCGGCAAGCCGGAGGCCGAAATCACGGCGGCGGTGGACGTCTCGAAGTACGCGTCGGTCAAGAGGGCGGCGATGCGAGCGCACCCGAGCCAGATCAGCGAGGAGATGTTCATGCTGGCCATGCCGGACGACGCCTTCACGTTCGCGTTCGGCACGGAGTGGTTCATCCGCTGGGGCGAGGGCCCGGGAATAACCGAAACCGACCTAATGGCCGGCCTCTAACCCACCCCACCCCCTCCCCCGGGCTCCCGGGTGGCTGAGGGC
>NZ_MUMI01000252.1 GCF_002155975.1 Amycolatopsis kentuckyensis | reverse complement strand
GAGTTCCGGGGTCAGCCAGCGGGCGATCGGCAGGTCGTCGAAGCCCACCACCGAGAGGTCGTCCGGGATGCGCAGCCCCGCGTCACGCGCCGCCTCGTACACGCCGAGTGCCTGCAGGTCGCTGCCGGCGAACACCGCCGTCGGCCGGTCCGGGAGGGTGAGCAGTGAAGCCAGTTCCCGATAGCCGGCGCGGACGTGGAAGTCGCCGCGGCGCACCAGCGCCGGGTCGAACGCCAGGCCGGCCGTCTCCAGCGCCGTGCGGTACCCGTCGATCCGGGCCCGGCTGCACAGCACCCCCTCCGGCCCGCCGATCATCGCGATCCGGCGGTGGCCCAGCTCCACGAGGTGCCGGGTGGCGGTCAGCCCGCCCTGCCAGTTCGTCGCCCCGATCGAGGGCGTCTCCGGTCCGGGCGCGCCGGCCGGGTCGACCACGACCAGCGGGATGTCCCGGGCCCGGAGCTTCGCCAGCTGCCCGCCGGTGAAGTCCGAGCACACCGAAACGATGCCGACCGGCCGCCGGGCCAGGACGCTCTCCAGCCAGCTCTGCCCCGGCGTGTGCCGGCCCGACGATTCGGCCAGCACCACCGCCATTCCGTTTTCGCGGGCGACGCACTCCACCCCGCGGATGATTTCAAGTGCCCAGGTGCTTTCGAGTTCGTGGAACATCAGTTCCAGGAGCCGGGAACGGCGGGAACGTTCGTCGGCGCGCCGCCGGTACCCGTATTTCCCGATGACCGCTTCGACGCGGGCACGGGTGCTTTCGGCGACGTCGGGGCGGCCGTTCAGCACTTTCGAAACTGTCGGAACGGAGACACCGGTCTCGGCGGCGATCCGGGCGATGGTCACCCGGGTCTCGGTCGGGTCGAGCTCGTCAGACTTCGTTGTCATGGAGGAGATTCTAGGTCATCGAAACCTGATTTGAAACGGTTGGAAAGTTTCGGAACACCATTGTCTCGCGGAGGATGAAGATGCTGGGAAGAATTCCTAAGAAACGCGTCCTTGCGGCGGTCGCCGCCGTCATGGGTATTGCCGTGTGGCAGGCGCCTGCCGCTTCGGCTTCGGTGCCGCTGCAATACACCACGAACCGTTACGTCGGCAGCGCGGTGGCGGCGGCCTACCTGGCTTCGGAAACCGATTACCGGGCGGTGCTGACGCGGGAATTCGACAATGTGACACCCGAGAACGAGATGAAGTGGGGCACGATCGAAGCGGTGCGTGGCCAGTACGACTGGTCCGGCGCCGACGCGATCGTGAAGTACGCCCGGCAGCACCACAAGACCGTCCGCGGTCACACGCTGGTCTGGCACTCCCAGCTCCCGGACTGGGTCGGCGCGCTGCCCGCCGACGAGCTCCGCCGGGTGCTGCGCGACCACATCACCACGGAAGTCAAGCGGTACAAGGGACAGATCCGCGCCTGGGACGTCGTCAACGAGATCTTCAACGAGGACGGCACCCGGCGTGACACGGTCTTCCGGCAGAAGCTCGGTGACGGCTTCGTCGCCGACGTCTTCCGCTGGGCGCACGCGGCCGACCCGCACGCGAAGCTCTACCTCAACGACTACAACATCGAAGGGATCAACCCGAAGAGCGACGCGGTGTACGACCTGGTGAAGACGCTGCGGCGGCAGGGGGTGCCGATCGACGGCGTCGGCATCCAGGGACACCTGTCGATCCAGTACGGCTTCCCGGGCCAGTACCGCGAGAACCTCGCCCGGTTCGCCAAGATCGGCGTGGAGACCGCGGTCACCGAGGCGGACGTCCGGATCCCGACCCCGGCCGACGCGGCGAAGCTCGCCACCCAGGCGAGCTACTTCGGTCAGCTGTGGGACGGCTGCCACGCCGTCCGCAAGTGCGTCGAGTTCACCACGTGGGGCTTCACGGACCGGCACTCGTGGGTCCCGGACGTCTTCCCGGGCGAAGGGGCGGCCTGCCTCTTCGACGAGAACCTGCGCCCGAAGCCGGCGTACTTCGCCCTCAACCCCTGACCGGACCGGGTCGCAGCCCGCGCGCGGCGAGCGCGGCGAGGATGCGGGGAACCGCTTCCACGGTGGCCGGGCGGCCTTCGTGCATCAGCACGACGCCGCCCGGCTGCGCGTCTCCGGCCGCGGCGACGATCTCGTCCGCGGAGCAGCCGGCCCAGTCCCGGGTGTCGACACTCCACAGCACCTCGCTGAGCCCCTGTGCCGCGACGGTTTCCGCGACGGCGGGCCCGGTGTCGCCGTAGGGCGGGCGGAACAGGACCGGGCGGGCGCCGGTGAGCTCGGCGAGGAGGTCCTGCGTGCGCCGGACCTCCTCGCCGCGGGCGACCGCGGACAGCGTGGTCAGCCGCGGGTGGGTCCAGGTGTGGTTGCCGATCGCGTGCCCGGCCGCGGCGATCGCCCGGACCAGCGAAGGGTGCGCCTCGGCGTGCTCGCCCCAGAGGAAGAACGTCGCCCGCGTGCCGTCGAGGGCGGCCAGCAGCGCCGGCGTCGTCTCCGGATACGGGCCGTCGTCGAAGGTCAGGGCGACCGTGTCCATCAGCGGGCCAGCGCGGCCAGCCGCTTCGCCGTCGGCCAGCGGACGTTCCACGCCCAGCCCAGCTTCTCGAACACCCAGATCACCCGGGCGGAGATGTCGATCTGCCCGCGCTGCGCGCCGTGGCGGGCCGAGGTCGGGTCCGCGTGGTGCGTGTTGTGCCAGGACTCGCCCATCGACAGGATGGCCAGCGGCCAGAAGTTCGCCGAGCGGTCGCGGCTGGCGAACGGGCGTTCGCCGATCATGTGGCAGACCGAGTTCACCGACCACGTCACGTGGTGCTGGAAGGAGATCCGCGCCAGGCCGGCCCACAGGAACGCGGTCAGCGCGCCCCACCACGACAGCGTGATCAGCCCGCCGAGCAGCGGCGGGAGCAGCAGGCTCAGCACCACCCAGAGCGGGAAGAGCCGGTCGACGACGCGCAGGTCGCGGTCGGCGGCGAGGTCGGGGGCGAACCGCTCGACGTTGGTCTTGTCGCGGCCGAAGAGCCAGCCCATGTGCGCGTGCCAGAACCCGCGGGCCAGCGCCACCGGCGACGTCCCGAACAGCCACGGCGAGTGCGGGTCGCCGTCGCGGTCGGAGAAGGCGTGGTGCCGGCGGTGGTCGGCGACCCAGCCGATCACCGGGCCCTGCGCCGCGAGGCCGCCGGCGATGGCCAGCGCGATCCGCAGGGCCCGCTTCGCGCGGAACGAGCCGTGGGTGAAGTAGCGGTGGTAGCCGACGGTCACCCCGAGCGTCGACACCACGAAGAACGCGCCACCGATCGTGAGGTCGAGCCAGCTGACGCCCCAGCCCCAGAACACCGGCACGGCGACGGCCAGCGCGAGGAAGGGGACCAGCAGGAACGCGCGGATGGTGATGAGCTCGGGGATCGTCTGCTTGCCGGAGAGCACCGGCTTCGGCGCCGGACGTGCGGGTTTCACCGGGGTGGAGGTGGTCATGCAATCTCGTTTCGGGTTTTCGCCGCGCCAGGCCGAGCCTCGCGGGACGCCGGGGAGCGGAAACACCCGGCGGTGAGCGGTCTGCGGGTGGCCCGGGCGCGTCACCGCTCCTGCCGGTGATCTGCCTCGAGGGCCACGGGGCGAGAGTGAGGCCGGCGGGACGCCGGCATACGGGGTGCTCTCGACTCCACCCAGGCTACCCGATCCGGGTGAGCCCGCCGTGTGACCGCACGAGTAAGGCCCCCGCCCCGGAGAGGGGCGAGGGCCTTAGGGTGCCTCGTGGCTCAGATGACGCTGACGCGCTGGGCCTGCGGGCCCTTCTGGCCCTGGCCGATTTCGAACTCCACGCGCTGACCCTCGTCGAGCGACTTGAAGCCGCTGCCCTGGATCTCGGAGTAGTGGACGAACACGTCCGGACCCCCGCCGTCCTGCGCGATGAAGCCGAAGCCCTTTTCGCCGTTGAACCACTTGACACTGCCCTGAGCCATACCAATACCTACTCTTTGTAGTGAGCCTGGACGCCCCGTTCGGACACCCGGTCTCGACCCCATCCTTCCATTGCCGGTCCGCGGAGGCCACCCCCGGTGGTCAAACTCCCCAATCGGGTCGCAGCGGCATGCTCATTCCGCCCTCGCTGTCGGTCCGGACGCCCAGGATGTGGTGCAGTTCGATCTCCCGCCGTTCGAAGGCCAGCCGGCAGGCCGCGAGGTAGAGCGCCCACACCCGGCTGCGCCCGGCACCGGCCTCGGCCACCGCCTCGTCCCAGTGTTCGTCGAGGTTGGCGCACCACCCGGCCAGCGTCGTCGCGTAGTGCTCGCGCAGGTTCTCCGAGTGCCGGACCTCCAGCCCGGCGTCGTGCATGGCCGTCATCAGCTCGCCGGGGGCCTCGAGCTCGCCGTCCGGGAAGACGTACCGGTCGATGAACCCGCGCGAGCGGTGCGCGACGCTCGTGTCCGGGTTGGTGATGCAGTGGTTGAGCAGCCGTCCGTGCGCCTTGAGCTTGCCGGCCAGGAAGCGGAAGTAGCCGGGGACGTTGCGGGCCCCGATGTGCTCGGTCAGGCCGATCGAGGAGATCGCGTCGAACCCGGTCTCGGTGACGTCCCGGTAGTCCTGGTGGCGGATCTCGGCGCGGTCGGCGATCCCCAGCGCGACGATGTTCTTCTGCGCCCACTGGGCCTGCTCGCGGGAGAGCGTGACGCCGATGGCCTCGACGCCGTAGTGGCGGACGGCGTGCGCGACCATCCCGCCCCAGCCGCAGCCGACGTCGAGCAGCCGCATGCCCGGCTTGAGGCCGAGCTTCTTGCAGACGAGGTCGAACTTGTGCGCCTGGGCCTCCTCCAGCGAGGCGCCCTCGTGCGGGAACACCGCGCACGTGTAGGCCATCGACGGGCCGAGGACCAGCTCGTAGAACCGGTTGGACACGTCGTAGTGGCTGGCGATGGCCTCGCTGTCGCGCTCCTTCGAGTGCCGCAGCGCGGTCAGCCCGCGCCGGAACCGGCTCGGGTGCTCCTCGGCCGGCGGCTTGACCAGCCGCAGGTGGCGCGGGCCGAGCTTGCGCAGCAGCCACAGCCGGTCGGCCGGGGTGAGCTGGTCCACCTGGGTGGCCAGGGCGCGCAGCGCCGTGTAGAGGTCGCCGGTGACGTCCAGCGCGCCGGCGACGTACGCGCGGGCGAGGCCGAGGTCGCCGGGGGAGGACATCAGGTAGTCCAGCGCCAGCGGGGACCGCACCTCGATGCCCACCGGCGCGTCGGCCGGGCCGCTGCGGCTGCCGTCGTAGGCGGTGATCGACACCTCGGCGCGCGGCCCGAGCAGCCGCTCGAAGACGGCGCCGACGGTGATGTTTTCCTGGGTCACGTTCGTTCCTTTCACCGGCGGCGGACGCATTTTTCGTAGAGGCCGAGCAGCCGCTCGCGCGGGTCGTAGGCGCGCTTGAGCGCCCGGTAGGCGTCGCCGTTGTAGAGCCGCCAGAACTCGTCCTCGGTGTAGAAGCTGTCCGAGTAGAGCGACTTGTGCCCGCCGAGGCGGGTCACCTCGGCTTCGATCATCCGGTTGTGCACGCCGTCGCGCTCACCCGGGTCCAGCGGCACGGACGACCAGAACCCGAAGTTGACGTACAGCTCTTCGGGGTCCAGTTCGTACAGCGGCCAGCGGACGCCGCCGGGCCGCTGGCGCAGCGGGCAGATCCAGACCGGGCTGATCGGGATCTCGCGTTCGAAGAATTCGAGGAACTCCGCGGCCCGGCCGAGCGGGACCTCGATGTCCTGCACGATCGTCTCTTCCGGAGGCAGCCGCCGGAGCTTGAGCAGCCGCTCGGCGATCCGGAACCGGCGGTCGAGCGCGACGGCCTTCCAGTACACCGAGGACCGCAGGAACCGCCGGCCGAGCAGCAGCCGGGGCAGCCGGTGCTGGACGCCGAACGCGCGCGAGCACCAGAACCAGTCGGTGTCCCAGCGCCAGAGGTAGTCCCGCACCGTGAGGTGGTCGGTCTCGCGGCGCTGGATGGAGCGGTAGTAGATGTCCAGCCAGGTGTAGTCGCTCGTGGCGGGCGCGGTGTCGGTGAACGTCGCGAGGGTCAGGTACAGCTCGTCCGGGCCGAAGACCGTGCCGTCGACGAAGTCGTGTTCGCCGCTGTCGCAGGCTTCGCGCAGGGCACCGAAGTAGGTGTCCCGGTCGTGGAAGCGGACGTGCCGGAGCTCGACGAACGGCTTGACCGGTTCCAGCAGGATCTTCAGCCGCAGCGCGTAGCCGAGGGTGCCGTAGGAGTTCGGGAAGCCGTGGAACAGGTCGCGGTGCTCGTTGTCCGGCGTGGCGACGACGATCCGGCCGTCCCCGGTGAGGATCTCGAGCTCCAGGACCGACTCGTGCGGCATGCCGTTGCGGAAGGACGAGGACTCGATGCCGAGCCCGGTCACGGCACCGCCGAGGGTGATCGTCTTCAGCTGCGGGACGACCAGCGGCATCAGCCCGTGCGGCAGGGTGGCGTCGGCGAGCTGTTCGTAGGTCACCATCCCTTCGACGTCGGCGGTGCGGGTTTCGGGGTCGACGTGCAGCACGTGGGTGAAGCCGGAGACGTCCAGCCCGGGGTGCTTCGCGGCGGCCCGGGAGCGGAACAGGTTGGAGGTCCGTTTCGCGAGCCGGACGGTCGCTTCACCGGCGATTTCGGTGAGCTGCCGTCTCAGGGCGTCGACGCGGGCTTCGTGCTCGGGGAAAGCCGGGCCCGGACGGGCTTCGGGCACCCCGGCCTGATCGATGGTCACGTCCTGATCCTGCCTCACCGGAGGCCCCGGTGGCTCGTCGGACGTCGTGAAATGACTCATTCACGTCAGTGCTTCACGACGCCGTGGCGGCTCACGCGACCGCGCGGAGCGGCGTTTGCTCCTCGAGGACCGATTCGGCCTCGGCGAGCAGGGCGTCGATCCGCCGCAGCCGGTCGGCGGTGCGCCGTTCGACGGCGGCCAGCCGGTCGGCGCGGCGGCGGGCGTCCTCGACGATCCGGCAGGCCTGCGCGCGGGCGTCGGCGGTGCGCCGCCCGGCGGCTTCGTCCGCTTCGGCGACGATCGCGGCGGCTCGCTCCCGGGCCGTCGCCACGATCTCGCCGGCCTCCGCGTGCGCCAGTCCGAGCAGGTGCCGGACGCGGTCGCCGACGGCGGCCGGGTCCGCGGGCGTGCGGCACAGCCGGTCGGCGCGGGCGCTCAGCTCGGCGTGGTCGGCGCGGGCCCGTTCGAGCTGCCGCGCGAGGTGCTCGGCCTCGGCGACGGCCGCGTCGCGGTCGGTGGTGAGCAGGCGGATTTCGGCGAGGAGCTCGTCGATCCGCTCGTCGACCTGCGCGCGGTCGTAGCCGCGGAACGTCAGCGCGAAGCTCTCGGGCAGGGGCAGCGGCGCCGTCATCGGGCCGTGGCCGGCCGGCGCAGCAGCGCGGCCAGTTCGCCGGCGTCGCCCGCCGTCCGGAGCCGCACCGGGTCGGGCCGTCCCACGGTGTGGTCGTCCTCGTGCAGGGCGGTGGCGAACCGCGCGACCCGGCGCGGCGACGGGACGACCGTGGCGCCGCCCAGGTAGCGCAGGACGATCAGGTCCTCGCCGGAGTGCGTCTCGATCGCGGCCGCCCAGCCCCGCTCCTCGTCCCACAGCAGGGCGACGTCTCGGTCGGGATAGTGCGGCAGCCGGGTGTCGAGGGCGACGTACGCCGAAAGCGGGCTGTCGTGGTCGAGGGTGCAGGACTCGAGGCCGATCCCGAGCTCGGCGGTGACGTCGCGGAGGTAGCCGAGCAGTGCGGGGACGGCGGGGTGCTGGTACCCGGTCGGGAGTTCGATCGATGCGGTCACGGGGTCTCGGAGCCTTTCTCTGTCGGGTGATTCCGTTCTAACATGTCATCGGAACGATGACAAGTGAGATGTCGCCGGATGGACGACGTCTGTAGTCCGGTTCGCCGGGATTGGGCACCGTGCGGCCGGGGTACCCGATCGGGCGACCGCGGAGGATCCCGCGGCGGACGGGGAAAGCGAGGCGGCGTTGAGCATTCTGATCGACTTCGGGCGCGACACGGAGTTCTCGTTCGAGCGGCGGTTGCGCGGGTACGTGGGGGCAGTGGCCCGGGCAGTGGGGGTGGGCCTGGAGTCGTGCACGCTCGACGCCGGCACCCCCGCGGCGGCCTACATCGCCCTCGACTGGCGCCTGTCCCGCTTCCCCGGCCACGACCTGGCCCTGGTCTGGGACGAAGTCCACGGCTGGGCGGCGGCCCTCGAAGACGCCACCGGCGCGACGGCCCTGGCCTACCTGGGCGGTGAAGTCTGCCCGGAGCCCCGCGCGGTGGTCCGGTTCCTGGCGGCGGTCCGCGCGGACGACCCGGACGCGGGCACCCTGGAGGCCCCGGTCCTGCGCGAAGCGGGCGACCACGACCGGCTGCTGACGATCTTGCCGGGCGATGCCAGACTGGGGGCATGGGGGAACTGACGGCGGAGGCCGTGGTCGACCGGATGGTGCCGCAGACGCCGCGAGTGTCGCCCGACGGCCGGTGGGTCGTGTTCGCGAGTTCGCCGACGGGACGTGCCGGGGAGTACCCGGTGAGCGGGCTGTGGGTGGGGCCCGCGGACGCGAGCGAGCCGCCCCGGGAGCTCGTGGCCGGTGCCGCGGAGGATCGGGAGCCGCGGTGGTCGCCGGATTCCGCGTGGGTCTACTTCCTTTCCGACCGCGCCGATCGCGGGACGGCGCAGCTGTACCGGGTGGGCCGGGAAGGCGGCGAGCCGGAGCAGCTGACGGACTGGGCCGCGGGGCTCGGGAACCACGTGCTGATGCCGGACGGCGATGCGGTGGTGTTCCTCGCGCCGGAAGAGAAGGCCGTGGCGGCCGATCCGCGGGTCCGGGTGGTCGGCGCCGCCGGGGCCGGGGCACCCACCTGGGACACCCTCGCCCAGCCCGATCGGCTCTGGCACCTGGACCTCCGCACCCGCGCCATCAGCGCCCTCGGCGACTTCGGCCCGCGGCACGTCGTCGAAGCCTCGGTGCGGCCGGACGGCCACACGCTCGCCGTGCTCACCTGGTCCGTCGCCGATCTGGAGCCCGGGCTCTTCGAACCCGGCCTGCATTTCGTCGACCCCGCCACCGGTGCCCGGCAGGACCTCGGCGTCCCGGCGCTGGAGGCCGGGTCGCTCACCTGGTGGCACGACGAAACCGGCTGGCACCTGGCCTACCTCGGCACCACCCCGCCCGGACCGATCGGCGGCGACGCCATCTTCGACGCCGGCGACCACCGCAACCTCACCGCCGGGATGAGCGTCTGCCCCATCGGCCTGGCCGAGTCCGGTGACGGCGCGCTGCTGGCCCTGTTCGCCGAAGGGCTCGACACGACGATCCGGCGCCTCGACCCCGCCACCGGCACCTTCACCGAACTCCACGGCGCGACCGGCAGCCTGCAGGACCTGAGCGCGGCCGGCGGCCGGATCGCCGTCGTCGCCAGCACCGCCACCGAGCCCGACGCCGTCCACTGCGGACCACCCGGCGGCCCGCTCACCCGGCTGAGCGAACCGCAGCTGAGCGACATCCGGTGGGGCACCCAGGAACGGCTGTCCTACCGCGCCGAAGACGGCCTGGAGCTCGACGGCCTCCTGATCCTCCCGCCCGGCCGGACCCGCGCCGACGGGCCCTTCCCGCTGGTCACCGTGGTCCACGGCGGCCCGAAGGACCGCTACGCCGACCAGGCCCAGGTCGGCTGGTTCCGCTACGGCCAGTGGCTGGCCGCGGCCGGGTTCGCGGTGTTCCTCCCGAACCCGCGCGGCGGCCTCGGCCACGGTCACGCGTTCGCGGTGAGCGTCGCCGGGGACGTCGGCGGCCCGGAGTTCACCGACCTGCTCACCGGGATCGACCTGCTGGTCGAGGCGGGCGTCGCCGACGGGAACCGGCTCGGGATCGGCGGCGGGAGCCACGGCGGGTTCATGGCCGCCTGGGCCGTCACCCAGACGGACCGCTTCAAAGCAGCCGTCGTGACCGCCGGCGTGATCGACTGGCCCCTGCTCGCCGCGACCGGGGAGTGGGGCCGGTTCGACCGCGCCCTCGGCGGCCGGGACAACAGCCCGATCACCCACGCGGACCGGATCGCCACCCCGGTGCTCATCCTCCACGGCGAGGACGACACGAACGTCCCTCTTTCGCAGGCCGAACTCCTGCACCACGCCCTCGGCGACCGGCCGCACGAGTTCGTCGTCTACCCGCGCGAGGGCCACTCGATCCGCGAACGCGGCCACCAGCTCGACATCCTGCGCCGCACCCGCGCCTGGTTCTCAGACCTGCTCGCCTAGCTTGTACTCCGCCCCGCCGGTGCAGGAGAACCCGTCCGCGCCGACGGTGACGTCGGCTTCGCGCGGCTCGGACCGGGCGAGCACCGGCTGCACCGAACCGTCGAGGTCCAGCACGACCGACGCGTCGGTGTACCAGCTCGGCACCACCGGGTTGCCCCACCAGTCGCGGCGCTGGCTGTCGTGGACGTCCCAGGTGATCACCGGGTTGTCGGGGTCGCCGGTGTAGTAGTCGTGGGTGTAGACCTCGATGCGGTGCCCGTCGGGGTCGCGGACGTAGAGGTAGAACGCGTTCGAGACGCCGTGCCGGCCGGGGCCGCGCTCGATCGTGCCCGGCTTGCGCAGCGCGCCGAGGTGGTCGCAGATGTGCAGGATCTGGTGCCGCTCGTGCGCGGCGAACGCGATGTGGTGCAGCCGCGGGCCGTCACCGCCGGTCAGGGCGACGTCGTGGACCGTCGGCTTGCGGAACATCCACGCCGCGTACACCGTGCCCGCCGCGTCCCGGATGTCCTCCGAGACGCGGAAACCCAGGCCCTCGTAGTACTTCCGGGCCGCCGGGACGTCCGGGGTGTCCAGGTTGAAGTGGTCCAATCGCGACAGTGCCGCGGCGCCGTGGACGTCGTAGCGCTGGGTGAACCGCTCGACGTGCTCGGCCTCGTGGAAGAACTCCACCGGGAAGCCCAGCGGGTCCAGCACCCGCACGGCCTCGCCGATCCCGCGCGTGGCCCCCGCCGCCCGCCGCTCGACCCGGCAGCCGAGCGCGCGGTGGTACGCCTCGGCCAGGTCGAGGTCGGCGGAACTCCGCACCCGGTAGGCCAGCACGCCCAGCGCCGGCGTGGACCCCTTGCGCAGCACCAGTGAGTGGTGCAGGTACTCCTCGAACGCCCGGAGGTACACCGCGCCGTCGTCTTCGTGCGTGACGACGAGCCCGAGCACGCCGGCGTAGAACGCCCGCGACGCGGCCAGGTCGGTGACGACGAGTTCGGCGTACGCGCAGCGGAGGACGTCCGGCGGGGTGGCGGTCATGACTGTCCTTTCCGGACGGCGCCGAAGCGGGCCGGGTGGACGGGCCCGAGGGAGACGTGGACGGCCTGCTGGTCGGTGTAGAAGTCGAGCGAGCGGTAGCCGCCTTCGTGGCCCAGCCCGGACGCCTTGACCCCGCCGAACGGCGTGCGCAGGTCGCGGACGTTGTGCGAGTTCAGCCAGACCATCCCGGCCTCGATCGAGTGCGCGAAGGTGTGCGCCCGCTCCAGATCGGCTGTCCACAGGTAGGCCGCCAGCCCGTACTCGACGTCGTTCGCCAAGGCCAGCGCTTCGGCTTCGGTGTCGAACGGCGTCAGCGCGACGACCGGCCCGAAGATCTCCTCCTGGAAGATCCGCGCGGTGGCGGGGACATCGGCGAACACCGTCGGCGCCACGTAGTTCCCGCTGTCCAGCCCGGGCGGACGGCCGCCGCCGGCGAGCAGGCGGCCTTCGGACCTGCCCAGCTCGACGTACCGCATCACCTTGTCGTAGTGCTCGGGGTGCACCAGCGTGCCGACCTCGGTGGCCGGGTCGTGCGGATCCCCGACGACGATGTCGGCCGCCCGCGCGGCGTACCGGGCGCAGAACTCGGCGTAGACCGGCCGCTCGACGAGGATCCGGCTGCCCGCGGTGCAGCGTTCGCCGTTGAGCGAGAACACCCCGAACAGCGTCGAATCGATCGCGGCGTCGAGGTCGGCGTCGGCGAAGACGATCGCCGGGGACTTGCCGCCCAGCTCCATCGACATGCCCTTGAGGTGCGCCGCGCAGTTGCGGTAGATCGTCCGCCCGGTCGTGGTCTCGCCGGTGAACGAGATCAGCGGCACGTCCGGGTGCTTGACCAGCGCGTCGCCCGCCTCCTCCCCGAAGCCGTTGACCAGGTTGAACACGCCGTCGGGCAGCCCGGCGGCGGCGAAGATCCCCGCCCAGAGGCCGGCCGACAGCGGGGTGAACTCGGCCGGCTTGAGCACCACCGTGCAGCCCGCCGCCAGCGCGGGGGCGAGCTTCCAGCTCTCCAGCATGAACGGCGTGTTCCACGGCGTGATCAGCCCGGCGACCCCGACCGGCTTGCGGTGCACGTAGTTCACCTGCCGGCCCGGCACCTGGTAGGTGTCGTCGGCCTGGGCCACGACGAGGTCGGCGAAGAACCGGAAGTTCTCGGCCGCGCGCTGCGCCTGCCCGAGCGCCTGGGTGATCGGCAGGCCGGTGTCGAACGTCTCCAGCTCGGCCAGCCGCGCGTCCTGGGCCTCGACGGCGTCGGCGATCCGGTTCAGGATCCGCGCCCGCGCCCGCGGCAGCATCCGCGGCCACGGCCCGTCGGTGAACGCCTTCCGCGCTGCCGCGACGGCGCGGTCGACGTCCTCGGCCCGGCCCGCCGCGGCGGTCGCGTAGGGCGTGTTCGAGACCGGGTCGAGCACGTCGAACGTCCCGCCCGAGATGCTGTCGACGAGCGCGCCGCCGATGTAGTGCTTCAGCTCGCCCGGCAGCCCGTCCGGGACGTGGTGGGTCATGCCTTTCCTCCCAGGGTGAAGCCTTCGACCGGGCTGAGGTAGCGGGCGCCTTCGGCCATCAGGTCCCTGATCCGGGCGAGACCGGCCTCGCCCGGCGGGATCAGCGGCGGCCGCACGTGCCCGGACGCGATCAGCCCGCGCTGTTCGAGCACCCACTTCCCGGGCGCCGGGTTGGTCTCGACGAACAGCAGGTCGACCAGGGGGTGCAGGCCGTAGTGGAGCTCCCGGGCCCGTTCGTGGTCGCCGGACTGCCACGCGGTGTACATCTCCGCGCACGCGGCCGGCGCGATGTTCGCCGTCGCGCTGACGAACCCGGCCCCGCCGAGGGCCAGCAGTGGCAGGCAGAGCAGTTCGATCCCGGACCACACCAGCAGTTCCCGCCCGCACCGGTGCAGCACGCGGGAGAAGTGCTCGAAGTCCTTCGTCGTCTCCTTGATCCCGACGAAGTTGTCGCACGAGCGGTACAGTCGCGCGACGGTCTCCGGCGCGAGGTCGACCGCGGTCCGGCTCGGCACGTTGTAGGCGACGATCGGCAGGTCGGGGAACTCCCGGCAGACCGTCCGGTACCAGACGAACAGCGCGTCCTGGGTCGGCCGGGCGTAGTACGGCGTGATGACGAGCGCGGCGTCGATGCCGGCGTCCCGCGCCAGGGCGGTCAGTTCCAAGGTCTCGTCGAGCTTCGCCGAACCCGTGCCGGGGAGGAACGGGACGCGCTCGCCGACCGCGGCGGCCACCGTCCGGATCGCCGCGGCGCGTTCGGCGACCGTCTGCGAGCCGGGTTCGCCGGTGGAGCCGCCGATCGAGATGCCGTGCGAGCCCGAAGCCAGCTGCCAGCGCACGAGGTTCTCGAGGCCGGCGTGGTCCACCGCGCCGTCGGCGGTGAACGGCGTCATCAGCGGCGCGATCGACCCGCGGATGGCCTGGGGGTCGGAGCGGAAGCGCATGGGTTTCCCTTCCTGCGGCGGGGCCGGTCACCGTTTTGCGAGCCATGCGGCGTACCGCCCGCGCCAGTGCCCGTCCATCGGGTAGAGGCCCTCGACCCGCTCACCGGCGGCGACCTGCTCGGCGATGAACGTCTCCCGCAGCTCCTGCTCGATCGCCGCGTCGACGACCTCCTCGACCAGCTCCGGCGGGATGACCAGGACGCCGTCGGCGTCGCCCGCGATGACGTCGCCGGGGCACACCGCGGCGCCGCCGCAGGCGATCGCGACGTCGACGTCCCACGGCACGTGCCGCCGGCCGAGCACCGCCGGGTGCGGCCCGGCGTGGTAGGCGGGAATGTCCAAAGCGGACACCGCGGCGAGGTCGCGGACCCCGCCGTCGGTGACGATCCCGGCGGCGCCGCGCACCTGCGCCCGCAGCGCGAGGATGTCGCCGATCGTGCCGGCCCCGCGTTCGCCGCGGGCTTCCACGACGAGGACGTCGCCGGGCCCGAGCGAGTCGATCGCGCGTTTCTGGGCGTTGTAGCCACCTCCGCGGGACCTGAACAGGTCCTCGCGGTACGGCAGGTACCGCAGGGTCCGCGCGCGACCGGTCAGCCGGGTACCCGGCCGGGTCGGGGTGAGCCCGTCGATCGACACCGCGTCGTACCCGCGTTGGCGCAGCTGGGCGGACAGTGTCGCGGTGCCGACGGACTCGATCCGCGCTTTCCGGGACGCGGTCAGCTCGAACGCCGGCCCGGTCGTCCCGTAGGCGTCCGCGCGCTGCTCCTCGTCGACCCGGGGGAGCGCGCCGAACGGTCCGAACGGGACGGTCCCCTCGGCGATCGTCGTGACGAGCCGGCCGGTCGTCTGCCCGGCGGTGTCGACTTCGACCTCGACGACGTCGCCGGGGACGGCGACCGAGGCGCCCGCGGGCGTGCCGGTCAGGACGACGTCGCCGGGTTCGAGGGTGATCAGCTGCGAGAGGTCGGCGACCAGCCGCCCGAAGCCGAAGAGCAGGTCGCCGGTGGTGTCCTCCTGGACGAGTTCGCCGTTGAGCCACGTCCGCAGGCGCAGCGCGGCCGGGTCGACGCCGGCGGCGGGCAGGACCGCCGGGCCCAGCGGGGTGAAGCCGTCGCCGCCCTTGGACCGCAGGTTGCTGCCCTTGTCGGCGTACCGCAGGTCGTAGACGCCGAAGTCGTTGGCCGCGGTGACGCCCGCGACGTACGACCAGCCTTCGCCGGGCGTGACCCGGCGGGCGGCGCGGCCGATGACCAGCGCGATCTCGCCTTCGAAGCCCAGCAGCTCGGTCCCCGCCGGGCGCTCGAGCACGGCGCCGCTCGCCGCGACGGACGTCGGCGGCTTGAGGAAGTACGACGGCTGTTCCGGCACCCGGCCACGCTGGGCGGCGCGGGAGCGGTAGTTGAGGTGGAGCGCGATGATCTTGCCGGGCCGCTGCGGGAGGGTCGTCATCGGTCGTCCTGCCTGCCGGTGCGGGGAAGGTATCTTAAATAATATACGATCTGCGGCGCGGGGAAACCCCCTTCGTCCCGGTGTCCTCCTCGGCCGGGGGAGAACCCGGCGGAGTGTGAAGGCCGGGCCGATCGGGCATCCGGTCGGCATGACCAGAACCCGCGTCTACCGCGACGGCACGCTGCAGAAGGAAGACTTCCCCGTCGAGGACGTGTCGGAATTCCTGGCCGAACCGGGGACCACGGTGTGGGTGGACCTGTGCGCGCCGACCGAAGCGGATCTGGCCGAGCTGGCCGCCGAACTGGGGCTGCACCGGCTCGCCGTCGAGGATGCGGTTTCCGAACACCAGCGGCCGAAGCTCGACCGTTACGACGGCCACGCCTTCCTGGCGGCCTACGCGGTCCGGTTCGACGCGGGGACCGGCGACGTCACCGCCGCCGAGCTCGGCGCCTTCGTCACGCCGCGGGCGCTGGTGACCGTGCGCAAGGACGACGGCTTCGACATCGAGCCGGTGGTGCGCGCCTGGGACCGGGCGCCGGAGCTGGCGAAGTCCGGCGTCCCGTTCCTGCTGCACGGCCTGCTCGACCACGTCGTCGACGGGCAGTACGAGGCGGTGCAGGCGCTCGACGACGAGGTCGAAGCCCTGGAGGACCTGGTCTTCGAGGAGCGCCCGGACGCGTCGGAGCTGCAGCGCCGCTCGTTCCGGCTGCGCAAGAGCCTCACCGCGCTGCGCCGGGTGGTGCTGCCGATGCGCGAGGTGATCGGTTCCGTGATGCGGCCGGACCTGGAGCTGGCCGACGAGCTGACCCGGCCGTACTTCGAGGACGTCCACGACCACGCTCGCCAGGCCGCCGAGCAGACGGAAGCGCTGCGCGAGCTGATCGCGACGGTCCGGGAGACCCAGCTGAACCTGCAGGGCAACCGGTTGAACCTGATCATGAAGAAGGTCACCGGCTGGGCCGCGGTGATCGCGGTGCCGACGGCGGTGACCGGCTTCTACGGCCAGAACGTGCCCTACCCGGGCAACGGCGCCCCGAGCGGCTTCTGGACGTCGACGATCGCCCTGCTGGTGCTTTCGGTCGGGTTGTACGCGATGTTCAAGCGCAAGGACTGGCTCTGATTCGTTCCACAGTGGAGTGTCCACACCGGACACTGAATCCGGACGCGGCGAAGCGCGGCGACGGCGGCTGCGCACACGTCACCGGACCCCGGCACGGCGTTCAGCCGAACGGGTCAACGCGGCCGGATGGCCTGGGGGAGAAGGAAAGGCTTTCGAGCACCGCCTGGGGAGCGCGCGTGGACACGGGCGTGGCTGGTTGCTCAACCGTTGCCCTTCAGCATAGTGCAGCTGCAC
>NZ_MUMI01000251.1 GCF_002155975.1 Amycolatopsis kentuckyensis | reverse complement strand
CGGCTTCAATCACGCGGGTTCCGGCTCTGGTCACGCGAGTTCCGGGTCCAGTCACGCGGGGTCCGGGTTCGGTCACGCCGGTGCGGGGTTCCGTCGGCCCCGCTTGGCTGACCGACCGTTCGGCCGCCCCAAAGGGCTTGGGGCACAACGGAACCGTGGGTGAGCGCGTGATGACCACCTGTCCGCGCTAGGCCGTCCGGAGTATCCGGATTCCTACGTTTGTTGTGCTCCAACCAGGTGGTCCCGACGACCGTCACACATTTGCAACACCGCAGTCCGTGATCAGCTTCACCGGCCCCGATAGCGTGCGTCTCACCTTTCGGACAGACCGGATATGGAGGGGATCATGCGTCGTTCGCGCAGGCTCTGGGGACCCACGGTGGTGATGACCTCGCTGGCGCTCGTACTCGCGGCGTGCGGTGGCGGGTCGGGCAGCTCCGCGGGCGCCGGCGAGACGGACCCGGACGGCACGGTGAGCGTCTACGGCACCGAGCCGCAGAACGCGCTGGTCCCGAGCAACATCAACGACCTGGGCGGCACCAAGGCGATCCAGCCGATGTTCGCCACGCTGGTCGGGTTCAAGGGCGCGGACGCCAAGCCCTTCAACCTGATGGCGGAGTCGATCACCACGACCGATTCCAAGGTCTACGACATCAAGATCAAGCAGGGCTGGAAGTTCCACGACGGCACCGAGGTGAAGGCGCACAACTTCACCGACGCCTGGAACTTCGCCGCCTACGCGCCGAACGGCCAGCTCAACACCGACTTCTTCTCGAACATCCAGGGCTACCAGGACGTCCACCCCGAGGACGAGAACGCCAAGCCGTCCACCGAGGGAATGTCCGGGCTGGTCGTGAAGGGCGACTACGAGTTCCAGGTGACGCTGAACGCGCCGTTCTCCGTCTTCGACATCAAGATCGGTTACCAGGCCTTCGCGCCGCTGCCCGACGTGTTCTTCAAGGACCGCCCGGCCTTCGAGCAGCACCCGATCGGCAACGGCCCGCTCAAGTTCGTCTCGCGGACGCCCAACCAGGACATCAAGCTCACCCGGTTCGACGACTACAAGGGTGACGACAAGGTCAAGTTCAAGAACCTCGACATCAAGATCTACGCCAGCCAGGAGACCGCCTACCAGGACCTGTTGAGCGGGCGGCTCGACTTCATGGAGGCGCTGCCGCCGTCGGCGGTCGCGGGCGGCAAGTACAAGAACGACCTCGGCGACCGGCTGGTCACCGGCCACCTGCTCGGGATCAGCACCATCAACATCCCGTACTACGTGCCCGGCTACAACAACCTCGAGCTGCGCAAGGCCATCTCGATGGCGATCGACCGCGCGCAGATCACCAAGACCGTCATGAACGACACCTACGTGCCGGCGGACGGCTACATCTCGCAGGGCATCCCGGGCGCGCGGCCCGGCGTCTGCCAGTTCTGCAAGTTCGACCCGGCCGCCGCCAAGGAGGCGTTCCAGAAGTCCGGCTTCACGGGCAAGCTGACCATCGCGTCCAACGCGGACGGTGGCCGCAAGGAACCGCTGGTCGCGGCGTGCAACAGCATCAAGAACACCCTCGGCGTCGAGTGCGACTTCGTGCCCGCCACCGACTTCGGCCAGTGGCGCAGCATCGTGACCGGCCACAAGCTCACCGGCATGGGCCGCTCGGACTGGTCGGCGGACTACCCGTCCATCGAGAACTTCCTCAACCCGATCTTCAAGACCGGTGCGTCCTCGAACGACTCGACGTACTCCAACCCGCAGGTGGACGCCCTCCTCGCCCAGGCGGACTCGACCGTCGACAAGGACGCCGCGGTCAAGCTGTACCAGCAGGCCGAGGACCTGGTCGCGAAGGACCTGCCGACGATCCCGGTGTGGGACGAGAAGGGCACCGCGGCGAAGTCGAAGAACCTCAAGTCCGCGGGCCTGGACTTCCGGCGCATGCCGGACTACCCGTCCATCGAGGTCCTGAAGAAGTAGTGACGCGCTGAGAAGCCGTACCCACCACCACGGTGTCGTGGGCGGGAACGCACTCCCGCCCACGACACCCGGCGCGCACTAGGAACTCGTCATGACCCGCTACGTCCTGCGACGGCTGCTCCAGCTGATCCCGGTGTTCTTCGGCACCACGTTCCTCATCTACGTCCTGGTCTGGGCGGTGCCCGGCGACCCGTTCTCCGGCAAGTGCGGCCAGACCGCCTGCCCACCGGCCTACATCGCCCTGATGACCGAGAAGTTCCACCTCGACGACAACATCTTCGTCCAGTACTTCAAGTACCTCGGAAGCCTGTTCACCGGCGACTGGGGCGAAACCTTCAACGGCACGTCCGTGGGCGAGCTGATCGCCACGTCCTACCCGATCACGCTCCGCCTGGCCGTGATCGCCGTGGTCATCGAAGCGGTCATCGGGCTCACCGCCGGCGTGCTGACCGGCCTGCGCGGCAAGGGGTTCCTCGACAACCTGGTGCTGGTCTCGACGACGTTCCTGATCTCGCTGCCGGTGTTCGTCACCGCGATCGTGCTGCAGCTGGCCCTGGGCGCCAACGGCCTCGGCTGGATCGAAGCGAGCGTGTCCGACGACCCGAGCGTCGGCGAGCTCATCGTGCCGGGCATCGCCCTCGGCAGCCTGTCCATGGCGTACGTGGCCCGGCTGGCGCGGACGAGCATCGCCGAAAACCGCCGCGCCGACTACGTCCGGACGGCGATCGCGAAGGGCCAGCCGCAGAGCCGGGTCGTGCTCGTCCACCTGCTGCGCAACTCGGTGATCCCGGTCCTCACGTTCCTCGGCACCGACCTCGGCGCCCTGATGGGCGGCGCGATCGTCACCGAAGGCGTGTTCAACATCAACGGCCTGGGCGGGCTCATCTTCCGCGGCATCCAGAACCGGGAGAGCGCGACCGTCGTCGGCGTGGTCGTCCTGCTGGTGCTGGTGTACCTGCTGATGAGCCTGGTCGTCGACCTGCTCTACGCCGTTCTCGACCCGAGGATCCGCTATGACTGACCCGAACCTGGTGGGCGGCGGCGGGGCCGACGCGGCGGAACTGTCCCGTGTGGACGACTCCGCCACCGGCCCGCAGAGACCCCGCAGCCTGTGGAGCGACGCGTGGCGCCAGCTGCGGCGCAAGCCCGCGGTGATCGCCTCGGCGGTGATCATCCTGTTCGTCGTGCTGATCGCGATCGCGCCCGGCCTGTTCAGCTCGCGCGAGGCGGGCTTCAGCGACCTCGCGCACGCGAACGAGGGCCCGTCCGCGGACGCCTGGTTCGGCTACGACAACCAGGGCCAGGACGTCTACGCCCGCACCATCTACGGCACCCGCGCGTCGCTGCTGGTCGGGGTGTTCTCGACGCTGGTGACCGTGCTGCTCGGCTCGGTGATCGGCATCGTCGCCGGCTACTACGGCCGGCTCGTCGACAGCCTGCTGTCCCGCTTCGGCGACATCTTCGCCGGCCTGCCGTTCGTGCTCGGCGCGATCGTCATCCTGACGACGTTCAACGCACCCGGTTCCAACCCGGGCGCGGTGACGATCATCGTCCAGGTGGTCTGCTCCATCGCGGCGCTGAGCTGGCCGGTGGGCATGCGGATCATGCGCTCGGCGACGCTGGTGGCCAAGCAGCTCGACTACGTCAAGGCCGCCCGCGGCCTCGGCGCGAGCACCCCGCGGATCATCTTCCGGCACCTGCTGCCGAACACGATCGCGCCGGTGCTGGTGTACGCCACCATCGCGCTCGGCGCGTTCATCGGCGCCGAGGCGACACTGGCCTACCTCGGCATCGGCGTCCGCGCGCCGGTGATCTCGTGGGGCGTGCTGATCGCCGACTCGCGGGACTACTTCCGGAACGACCCGCACATGCTGCTGTTCCCCGGCGCCTTCGTCACCCTGACCGTGCTGGCCTTCGTGATGCTGGGCGACGGCATCCGCGACGCGCTCGATCCGAAGTCGAGGTAGCTCCCTTGTCCGACAACGAACTGCTGCTCGAAGTCGAAGACCTGCACGTCGAGTTCCGGACGTCCGACGGCGTGGCGAACGTGCTCAACGGCGTCGGCTACTCGGTGCACGCGGGCGAGACGCTGGCCGTGCTCGGCGAGTCCGGCTCCGGCAAGAGCGTCACCGCCCAGACGGTGATGGGCATCCTCGACACGCCACCGGGCGTGGTCACCGCCGGTGCCGTGCGCTGGCGCGGCGAGGACCTGCTGACCGCGTCCGAGGACCGCCGCCGTGAGGTGCGCGGCAGCGAGATCGCGATGATCTTCCAGGACGCGCTCTCGGCGCTGAACCCGGTCTTCACCGTGGGCTTCCAGATCGAGGAGCAGCTGCGCGTCCGGCTCGGCATGTCCAAAAAGGACGCTCGGAAGCGCGCGATCGAGCTGCTCGACACCGTCCGCATCCCGGCCGCCGAACGCCGGATCAAGGACTACCCGCACCAGTTCTCCGGCGGCATGCGCCAGCGCGCGATGATCGCGATGTCGCTGGCGCTGGACCCGGACCTGCTCATCGCCGACGAGCCGACCACCGCCCTCGACGTCACCGTGCAGGCCCAGATCATGGACCTGCTGGGGGAGATCCAGGCCGAACGCAAGATGGGCCTGGTGCTGATCACCCACGACCTCGGGGTGGTCGCCGAGGTCGCGGACCGGATCGCGGTGATGTACGCGGGCCGGATCGTCGAGCAGGCCGACGCCGTCGAGCTGTTCCGCGCGCCGGCCCACCCGTACACCGCCGCGCTGATGGACTCCCTGCCCCGGCTCGACCTCAAAGGACAGACACTGGAGACCATCAAGGGCCTGCCGCCCAGCCTGCTGGACATCCCGCCCGGCTGCCCGTTCCACCCGCGGTGCAAACGGGCCGAAGCGCGCTGTTCGGAAGAGGTCCCGCCGCAGCACGCGATCGGCTTCGGCCGGACCAGCGCGTGCCACTTCGCCGAAGAGGTGGTGAGCTCCCGTGCCTGACCCCATCCTTTCGGTCACCGACCTGAAGAAGTACTTCCCGGTCCGCACCGGCATCCTGTTCAAGCGCACGATCGGCCAGGTCAAGGCGGTCGACGGCGTCTCGTTCGACCTGATGCCGGGCGAGACGCTCGGCGTCGTCGGCGAGTCCGGGTGCGGGAAGTCGACGCTCGCGCAGGTCCTGATGCGCCTGGATGAGCCGACCGGCGGCACCGCGAAGTTCGAGGGCCGTGACATGTTCGCGATGCGCGGGGCCGAGCTGCGGAAGCTGCGGCGCGAAATCCAGATCGTGCTGCAGGACCCGTACACCTCGCTCAACCCGCGCATGACCGTCGGCGACATCGTCGGCGAGCCGTTCGAGATCCACACCGAGGTCGCTCCCAAGGGCTCGCGCGCGGGCAAGGTGCGGGAGCTGCTGGAGGTGGTCGGGCTCAACCCCGAGCACCTCAACCGCTACCCGCACCAGTTCTCCGGCGGTCAGCGCCAGCGGATCGGCATCGCGCGAGCGCTCGCGCTGCGGCCGAAGGTGATCATCTGCGACGAGCCGGTGTCCGCTTTGGACGTCTCGATCCAGGCGCAGGTGATGAACCTGCTCGGCGACCTGCAGGGTGAGTTCGGCCTGTCCTACGTCTTCATCGCGCACGACCTTTCGGTGGTGCGGCACCTGTCGAACCGGGTCGCGGTGATGTACCTCGGCAAGATCGTCGAGCTCGGCACCGACGAGGAGATCTACGAACGACCGTCCCACCCGTACACCCAGGCGCTGCTGTCCGCGGTGCCGGTGGCGGACCCGGCCGTGCGCGGCCGCCGCCAGGTGATCCGGCTGACCGGCGACGTGCCGAGTCCCCTGGATCCCCCGTCCGGGTGCCGGTTCCGCACGCGGTGCTGGAAGGCGGAGGACCGGTGCGCGACCGAGGTGCCGGAACTGGTCCCCAGGACGGACGGGCACTTGTCAGCTTGTCACTTCGCCGAGCAGAAGTCGGTTGTTCCATAACGTACGTTTGGCCGTTGTTTGCGCATTGTCCGATCTATACGGTGCAGGAACCGCTTTCTGCGAGGAGGAGAAACGTGAAGAGACCCAGGCTTCTGGCCGCGGTGCTGGCCGTGCCGCTGTTCGGCGCGGTTTCCGCGGTCGCGGTCCCGGCCGCGTCGGCGCAGCCCGCGCTGTCCGGCCCGGCGACCGAGTTCACCGTGCTCGCCAAGGACGTCCAGAGCATCGGCAGCGCCCAGCAGGCGATCAAGGCCGCGGGTGGCACGGTCCTGGAGACCAACACCGCGGTCGGCCTGATCAGGGCGAGCGCGCCGGCCACCGGCTTCACCGAGCGCGTGGCGACGAACCGCGCGGTGTTCGGCACCGCCAAGGCCCAGTCCATCGGCTCGGTGCCGCGGGCGGGCAAGAAGGCCAAGGGCGACGCCGGCGTCGAGAAGGAAGGCCGCGGCGGCGCCTCGAAGAAGTCCGCTGCGAACAAGGCCGTCGGGATGGACCCGCTGGACGACCAGCTCTGGGGCCTCAAGTCCGTCCGCTCGGACCTCTCGCGCACCAAGCAGGCCGGCAGCAAGCAGGTCAAGGTCGGCGTCATCGACACCGGCATCGACGGCACGCACCCGGACATCGCGCCGAACTTCGACCTGGCCGACTCGCGCAACTTCACCCGCGACATCCCGACCGACGTCAACGGCGCCGAAGTGGACGGCCCGTGTGAGTTCCGCGGCTGCGTCGACCCGGCCAACCACGACGACGGCGGCCACGGCACGCACGTCGCCGGCACCATCGCCGCCGCGGCCAACGGCTTCGGCGTCTCCGGTGTCGCGCCGAACGTGACGCTGGTGAACATCCGCGCCGGCCAGGACTCGGGGTACTTCTTCCTGCAGCCGACCGTCGACGCGATCACCTACGCCGGCGACGCGGGCATCGACGTGGTCAACATGTCGTTCTACACCGACCCGTGGCTGTACAACTGCACGGCGAACCCGGCCGATTCGGCCGCCGAGCAGGCCGAGCAGCGCACGATCATCGAGGCGACCCAGCGCGCGCTGAACTACGCGCACCGCAAGGGCGTCACGATGCTGGTCGCGCTGGGCAACCAGCACACCGACCTGGGCGCGCCGCAGCCGGACACCACCAGCCCGGACTACCCGGCGAACAGCACGCACCCGCGCACGGTGGACAACTCGACCTGCCTCAACCTGCCGGTCGAGGGCAACCACACGATCGGCGTGAGCTCGTTCGGGCCGTCCCAGAAGAAGGCGGACTACTCGAACTACGGCCTCGAGCAGATCTCGGTCTCGGGCCCCGGTGGCTTCTTCCGCGACTACTTCGGCACGCCGTGGTACCGCACGGTCGAGAACGAAATCCTTTCGACGTACCCGAAGAACGTGGGGATCGCGGAAGGCAACATCGACGCGGACGGCAACATCACGGAAGCGGGCCTGGCCGCGGGCGTCAAGAAGGCGACGGCGGCCGACGGCCGGGTCGGCTACTACCAGTGGCTGCAGGGCACCTCGATGGCCACCCCGCACGCCACCGGCGTCGCGGCGCTGATCGTGTCGCAGTACGGCAAGAAGTCCCACGGCGAGTTCGGAATGGACCCGGACAAGGTCCAGCGCGTCCTCGAGGGCACGGCGGCGAAGATCGCCTGCCCGGTCCCGCGGACGGTCGACTACCTGAAGGAGGGCCGCACGCCCGACTTCACGGCGACCTGCGAGGGTGACCCGTCGTTCAACGGCTTCTACGGCCACGGCGCGGTCGACGCCTACTCGGCGGTGACGCACGGTTCGCAGTACCTGAAGTAGCGAAGATCGGACGAATCCGCCCCGGGAAGACAACCTTCCCGGGGCGGTTCGCGTGTACGGCGGGACAGGGGGGAGTGTTCCGTTGATCGTTCGTGAGCCGGCGCTGCCGGTGGACCCGAGACTGCCCGGCGAGCCGACGCTGCTCGAGGTGGGCTCGACCCGGGTGTGGCTGGGCCGGCGCGGGGTGGTGGTTTGGCTGCCGACGCGGCTGCTGGCGCTGCGCATCGGCGCGCGCCGCTACGGGGTGCCTCAGCGACCTGAGCAAGCCGTCCTCATCGCGGTCTTGGCGGCCTTCTTCTCGGTCTTCGTCTCCGACCTGGACCTGCCGGGCCGGGCAGCGGGCCTCGCCGTGCTCTTCGCCGCGGTGCACTCGGCGCGCTGGTGGCAGATGCAACGCCGCGAGCGGCTCGCCGAGCGCCTGGTGGTGGCCGGCACCCCGCCGCCGCTGAGCGTGGCGGCCCGGCAGGTCGGCTGGTGGTACCTGAGCGCGGTGGCCGTCACCTTCGTCGGCGGCGCGGTGCTGAGCGCGGCGACGTTCCTGGTCGCTCCGCGGTTCACCAGCGGCCACTGGTACCCGCTCTGGGTCGACATCACGCTGTCCACGGCCGCGCTGGCCGCCGGCGCCGGAGCGACCGCGCTGGTGGTCGGCAAGGCGCTCCGCGCCCCGGTGATCGCCGAGGACGAGACGTCCCGGCTGGTCGACGGCATCCTGCGCGCCGAGGACGTCCACCGCTACGCCTCGTGTGCCGTCTACGCCGTGTTCGCGGTGCCGGTCCTGATGATGGATTGGCAGCCGTCAGCCCTGCTGGAGTGGGCCGCGTGGGCGTACGTGGCGCTGGCGGTCGCGCTGCAGCTGACCGGCTGGCTGCTGCTCCGCCGCCGATACCGCCGGCTGCCGCCCGGGTTCTACGGCCGGTAAACCTTTCCGGCCTTCGGGCGTGTACAGCGGGACAGGGGGAGGTTCGATGGTGGCGGAAGCAGCGTGGACGACGCTCGCCGAGAGACAGGGGGCGCGGGCGTGGCTGGCCCGGCACGGCGTGGCGGTGGACGAGCCGACGCCGCTGCTCGCGGTGCGCGTCGGGGCCCGGGTGCTGGCCACGCGGTCCTACCAGGCCTACGGCGTGCTGTTCGCCCTGGTCTGGGCGGTCGTGCTGGTCCCGCCGGTCCCGGTGCTCGCGCGGTTCCTGGTGCTCACCGTGCTCTGCACCGCGTATCCCCTGCTGCAGTGGCGCCGGGTGCGCCGGGCCGACCGCGCCGCCGCCCGGCTGGTCACCCCCGGTGCCCGGCCGTCGCTCCGGGTGGCGGCCGGGCAGGTGGGCCGGTGGTACTTCGCCGCGGTGGCGACGACGTTCGGCGGCGGCGCGGTCCTGTGCGCCGGGTTCGCCGCCAACCCGGCGGGCTGGGCGGCCGCACTGGTGATCGGCGCCGCGAGCGTGGCGCTGGTCCTCGGCTGGGCCCTGCGCGCCCCGGTGATCGCCGAGGACGAAGCTTCACGCGCCGTCGACGCGGCCTTGCGGGCCCACGACGCCCGGGCGTTCGCGGTGCCGTTCTTGTTCACTTTCTTCCCGTGGATCGACCTGTCCACCAGCTGGCCGTGGCCCCCGGCGCGGTTCGTGCCGCCGGCCGCGTACTTCGTCCTGTCCGTAGTGGTCTACTTCCGCGCGGTGGCCGAGGTCCGGCACCGCCGGCTGCCGCCCGGCCGCTACGGGACGGTGACCCCGTGACCGCCGCGGTGACGGACGCGGAGCGGGCGGCGGCCGGCCGCTGGCTGGTCAAGCACCACGTCGACGTGCCGACGATGACCGACCTGCTGGCCCTGCGCCTCGGCTTCCGCGCCGGTGCGCGGCCGCCCGGGTGGTGGCGGTGGTTCTGGGTGGCGGCCCTGGCGTACGTGGCCGCGACGATGGGGTTCGCGAGCCTGGTCTTCCTGCCCGGCGTCCGCGGCGGGGAACTGGTGGAGAGCTCGTACGTCTTCTTCCTCATCACCGTCCAGCACCTCGGGTACTGGCTTCCGGCGCGGGTCCGCGACCGCCAGGCGCTGGCGCGGTTCGGGACGCTCGCCGGCCCGCCGCGGACTGACGTGACCGGCTGGTTCCTCGCCGTCCCGCTGGTCACCTTCGGCGGCGGCGCGGCGCTCGCCGTGACGATCTTCGCCACGACGCCGTTCCGCACCTACGCGGGCAGCTGGCTCCTCCTGCTGGCCCTGGGCGCGGCGGTCACGACCGCGATGGCGGCCGACGTCTTGCGGCGTCCCGTCATCGCGGAGGACGCGACGTCCCGGGCCGTGGACGCCGCCCTCCGGCTGCAGGACCTGCTCATGGCCATGCCCGGGATCTACGCCGTTCCCGTGCTGGTCGATCCGCTGGTCGGCGACGCCCAGCCGCCGGAATGGCGGCCGTGGCTGGTCGGCTACGCCGTTCTCGCGGTGGCGACGCAGGTCGTCGTGGGTGTCGTGCAGTGGCGGCGGCTGCGGGCCGTGCTCCGGGTGGGCCGGGTCAGCGGTTCGACGCCTTCTTGACGAACTTCGCCAGGTCCTTCGACTGCTGCACCCGCGTCGGCTCGTGGATGTACATCATGTGCCCCGCCGGGTAGTACGCCGTGTCGATGTTCTCCCGCAGTTCTTCGGGGATCTGCAGGTGGGCCAGCACGTGCTCGGCCGCGTAGTACGCCGTCGCGCCGTCGTAGTGACCGAACGCCACGTGCACCTTGAGGTGCGGGTTGGCGCGCATCGCCGAGCTCAGCGAGTCGACCACCGACACCGAACGGCCTTCGAAGTCCGCGTACGACCACGCCTTGAACGTGTCCTCGCTGATGAGCTCGTAGGGCAGGTCGTTGGCGTACCCGAGCTCCGCCCGCACGTAGTGGTTGAACGCGGCCGCGTACGCGCCGACCACCCGGGAGATCGACGGGTCGTCGCTCATGTGCTCGCGGCCGCCGTCCGGCTCCCACGTCGTGAAGCGGCCGTCCATCCGGCCGACCGCCAGGCCGCGGTCGCGCAGCAGCTCCGTGAAGAACCGGACGTGCTCGATCCGCAGGTTCACCCGGTCCACATAGGACTCGGTGAGGCCGGTGAGCGACGCCAGCGTGGCCACCGCCTCCGCCCGGTCCTGAGTGGACAGGCGGGCGCCGCGGGACAGCGCCCACGGCAGGTCCTTCGCCGCGAAGTCCTCGGCGTCGGCGAGGACGTCGTCGAGCGGGCGCTCGCCGTGCAGGCCGTGGTAGTGCGCGATCGCCGCGTACGTCGGCACGTACAGCGAGTACGGCAGGTCGTTGCCCTCCGTGAACCGCAGCGTGCCCAGGTCGAGCACCGACGAGATGAGCAGCAGGCCGTTCAGGTACAGCCCGTGCCGGTCCTGCAGGTGCGCGGCCAGCCCGGCGGCGCGCAGCGTGCCGTACGACTCGCCGGCCAGGAACTTCGGCGAAAGCCAGCGCTCGTGGCGCGACACCCAAAGCCGGATGATCTCGCCGACCGACTCGATGTCGCCCTTGAAGCCGTGGAAGTCCTTCGTCTCGCCGCCTTCGGACGCGCGCGAGTAGCCGGTCGACACCGGGTCGATGAAGACCAGGTCGCTGTGCACCAGCAGCGTCTCGGGGTTGTCGGCCAGCCCGTACGGCGGCGGCACCAGGTCGTCGACGTCGCCCGAGAGCACCCGCCGCGGCCCCAGCAGTCCCATGTGCAGCCAGATGCTCGACGAGCCGGGACCACCGTTGAAGGCGAACGTCACCGGCCGCGAGCCCGGGTCGGCGTCGTCGAGGGTGTAGGAGGTGATGAACACCTCGGCCTTCGCCTTGAAGCCCTCGGACTTGCCGTCCTTGACGATCTCCTTGCGGAGGACGATCCGTCCCGCTTTCGCCGTGTACGCGAGCTTCTTCCGCTTCACGGTCAGCGTGTGCTGGGTGGTGACGATGTCGTCGGTCGGCTCGGCCGCGATCTCGGTCGTCTCCGCGGCCTTCGGCTCGGGGGCCTCTTCGGGGGTGCTGTCCGCCATGGACCCAACTTAGTCGGCGCGAACGGCGGCCTGTGGCAGGGTGACCTGGTGCACACCGAGGACTGGCCGTCGACGATCGAGGAGGCGCTCGCCGTCCAGGAACGGCTCCGCGGCCGGGTCGAACCCGGCGACGACTGCCCGGAGCTGCCGCCGACGGTCACCGGCCTCGACGTCGCCTACGACGACGCCGGCGGCATCGCCGCGGCGGTCGTCACCCTGGAGACCGCCGGGCTCACCGTGGTCGAGGAACGGACGCACCGCGCGAAGGCCGCCTTCCCCTACGAGCCGGGCCTGTTCGCCTTCCGCGAGCTGCCGCCGCTGCTGGCCGCGCTCGAGCGGCTGGACCGCACGCCCGACGTACTGGTCTGCGACGGCCACGGCCTCGCCCACCCGCGGCGCTTCGGGCTGGCCTGCCACCTCGGCGTGCTGACCGGGCTGCCCGCCTTCGGCGTCGG
This sequence comes from Amycolatopsis kentuckyensis, assembly GCF_002155975.1. Taxonomy (GTDB): domain Bacteria; phylum Actinomycetota; class Actinomycetes; order Mycobacteriales; family Pseudonocardiaceae; genus Amycolatopsis; species Amycolatopsis kentuckyensis. The sequence continues at coordinate 23,997 of NZ_MUMI01000251.1, read as the reverse complement.
CAAGACCCGGTTCGTCGGCACGCACGGCACGCCGGCGCACGCCCGCGGGTCTTCGGTGCCGCTGGTCGACGCCGGGGAGGAGGTCGGCGCGGTGCTGCGGACCCGGGACGGCGTCAAACCGGTGTACGTCTCGGCCGGTCACCGGATCGACCTGGCCCACGCGTGCCGGCTGACGCTGGCCCTGACCCCGCGCTACCGGCTGCCCGAGACCACGCGCGAGGCCGACCGGCTCTGCCGGGCGGCGCTGCGATGAGGTCACTGGCCGAGCTGGACGCGGCGGTGGCCGGCTGTCGCGCCTGTCCGCGGCTGGTGGCCTGGCGCGAGGGCGTCGCGGGCACCAAGGCGGCGTTCCGCGGCGAGGAGTACTGGGCGCGCCCGGTGCCGGGCTTCGGGCCGCCGGACGCGTCGATCGCGGTCGTCGGCCTGGCGCCCTCGGCGCACGGCGCCAACCGCACCGGCCGGATGTTCACCGGCGACCCATCGGGTGATTTCCTGTTCCGCGTCCTCCACGAGACCGGCCTCGCTTCGCAGCCGACGTCCACGGCGATCGGCGACGGCCTGGAGCTCTACGGCACCCGGCTCGTTTCGCCCGTGCGGTGCGCGCCGCCGGAGAACAAGCCGACACCGGCCGAGCGCGATACGTGCCGTCCGTGGCTGGCCGAGGAACTGGCACTGTTACGTCCGACACTGCGGGCGATCGTGGTGCTGGGGGCGTTCGGCTGGCAGGCGTTACTGCCCGTGCTGGAGGCGGCGGGCTGGCCGGTGCCGCGGCCGCGGCCGGCGTTCGCGCACGGGGCCGTCGTGGAGCTGGGCGACCTGCGGCTTTTCGGCTGTTATCACGTCTCGCCGCGCAATGTCCAGACGCACCGCGTGACCCACGCCATGGTGGCCGACGTCTTCCGCGCCGCGACCTCGGTGACAGCGCACGACTGAATCGTTACGGAAACCGCAGCGACGCTGGTCACAGCCGGATGGGGCCCCCGAGCGGGGTCGCGGCGAAGGTGTCACCATGAGGACATGGCTGCTGCGAAGTCGAAGTCGGAACCGACTCGGATCCTCGTCCTCGGTGGTGGGTACGTCGGGCTCTACACGGCGTACGGCCTCCAGAAGATGCTCCGGGCCAACGAGGCCTCCGTGACCGTCGTTGACCCGCAGCCCCACATGACCTACGCGCCGTTCCTCCCGGAGGCCGCGGCCGGCGCGATCGAGCCCCGGCACGTGGTCGTGCCGCTGCGGCGGGTGCTGAAGCGCTGCCACGTGCTGACGGCGCGCGTCACCAAGATCGAGAACGAGAAGAAGTCCGTCACGGTCGAGGCGGCCGACGGCCACATCGAGCAGCTGGGCTACGACATCCTCGTGGTCGCGCTCGGCGCCGTCGCGCGCATCCTGCCGATCCCGGGCCTGGTCGAGGAGGGCATCGCCTTCAAGACCATCGGCGAGGCGATCTACCTCCGCAACCACATCATGACCAAGCTCGACGAGGCGGCCAGCACGCTCGACCCCGAGCTGCGCAAGCGCCTCCTGACGTTCACGGTGGTCGGCGGCGGCTTCGCCGGCATCGAGGCACTGGCCGAGCTCGAGGACATGACCCGGTTCGCGGTGGAGAACTACTACCCGAACATCAAGACCTCCGACATCCGCTGGGTGCTCGTCGAGGCGGCCGGCCGCATCCTGCCCGAGGTCCGCGAGACGCTGGGCGTGTACACGGTCGAGCAGCTGGAGAAGCGCGGCATCGAGGTCTACCTGTCGACGGCGGCGAAGTCGTTCGAGAACGGCCACGTGGTCCTGTCGGACGGGACGGAGTTCGACACGGACACGATCATCTGGACGGCGGGCGTGAAGGCCAACCCGGTGGTGGGCCAGTCGGACCTCCCGGTGGACAAGCGCGGCCGCCTCGAGGCAACGGCGGCGATGCAGGTCGTCGGCCACCCAGATGTATGGACGGCGGGCGACAACGCGGCGATCCCGGACCTGTCCCGAACGGAAGAGGACCCGACGGCGACCTGCCCGCCCAACGCCCAGCACGCGGTCCGCCAGGCCCGCTTGCTGGCGAAGAACATCATCAAGGTCCTCCGCGGCGGCAAGCCGAAGGACTACTTCCACAAGAACCTGGGAGCGGTGGCCAGCCTGGGCCTCCACAAGGGTGTGGCGGACGCGCTGAACCTGAAGATCAAGGGCTTCCCGGCATGGCTCTTCCACCGCGCCTACCACCTGAAGGCCATGCCGACGTGGAACCGCAGGATCCGCATCCTGTTCGACTGGATCCTCGGTGGGCTGTTCCGGCGTGAGGTGATCTCGCTGGGGCAGATCAACAACCCGAAGGACGAGTTCGCTCGCGTCTCGAAGTCCTGAGGCTTGTTGCTTTCGGCCTTGGCCCTCGGTCCTTGTGGCTGGGGGCTTTCGGCTTTCGGGGCAAGTTGCCGGTGGGGTGCGGGGTATCGCCTAGAGTGTGCGGTGCCCCCGTAGCCCAATCGGCAGAGGCAGTCGACTTAAAATCGATCGAGTGCGGGTTCGAGTCCCGTCGGGGGCACCACCTCGTCTGCACGTTCGCTGTCCTTGCCGTCTGGCCTGTCGACCGTGTCCGCGATGTCGGGCAGGTGGTCGGCGGGCAGGTTCTCCTGCGCAGGCCGGTCGGTCTCAGCGTCATTTCTGGCGCGTTCGATATTCGCCACGGCCCGCTTCAGCCGATTTTCGTCAGCTTGCCGTCAGCCAGGGCTGCGCGAGGGAGATCGCCGAAGACTTGCTCGGCGAAGCGGCCACCAGGGGCGTTCCTCCGGGCGGCGGGACATGCGCCATGACCGCCATCGGCGGTGATCAGTACTGCTGGTGCCGCGGCGCGATCTCTCTAGCTGTCAGCAGCTGGTCGTGGGCGGCCACCAGCGCCAGCGCCCGCTTCGGGTCCGAGAGGCTCGTGCTGTAGCAGCTGCGGAGGAATTGTTCGGCCAGTGCGACGTTCCACTCCCAACGATGACCGGGGTCGCCGGCGTGGATCAGGATCTGCTCGTTGTGCTCGATCATCCACTCGAGGGCGGCGAACACACCGTCGTTGTGGGGGTCGGGACCGGCCTGCAGTGGGACCAGGTCGCCCAGTGAGCTCGTCAGCCGGCGCCAGGTGTCGAAGTTGTCCCACCGGTACCACTTCTCCTTGGGATCGACGCAGCGGAGAACGAGATCCACGGAGAGCCGAGCCACGTCGGCCGCCCAGTGGTGGGAGCCGAATTCGGCCAGGTCGATGATCATGGGCCGCGAGTGGTCGTCGGTCGACACGAGGATGTTTCGACCGTGCAGATCACCGTGTGCTTCCACCAGTTCGAGCTGAGCCGGGACGTCTTTCAGGAGCAGGTCGCCGATCTGGGCGTTGCGGACGAAGCCGCGAACGATGTTGACCAGCTCGTCGCTGTCCGGGAGCGACGAGGAAACCTGGCCGAGTGAATGCCGGATCCACTCGATCGCGTGCTTCACCTTGTTCCGCCTGAACGCGGGAAGTCGCAGCCTGGTCATGGGGTGTGCGGACGTGTCGTCCGGCATGATGCGCTGCCGGTAGCCCGCGATGAGGCCGCGGTCCAGGAAGAGCTGGTTCATCAAGGCGGGAACTGCCTCGGGTGAGGATGAATACAGCCATTCCTGAAATGACGTGACGCCTTCGGCGAAGACCAGGGCGATGGCCGACCAGCCGTTTCTGGACGCGGGCTGGTTCGACTGGACGTAAGGAACGGCGAACGTCGGACCGTACAGACCGAACGCCCGCCTGGCGTTTTCCAGTTCCCGGGCGAGTGCCGCCTTTTCTTTGCTGAGCTTGAACAGGTAGGTCCGTTGCGATCCGCGCGCTCGTTCCAGGCCGACGCGGAGCACGTGCGCGCCGGAACCTCCCCCCGGAACGTACGACAGCCTGGCCGTGGCGGCCTGTTCATCGTCGCTGGACAATACGTCGGCGATCAGCAGACGCAACGTGGCGCCGGACGGATTGGTATCGTCGAGCACCATTTCGATGCCCGGGTCGTTGTCATCGTAACGAAGTTCCGGACCGGCTGTGATCAGGCCGCGTTCGCAGAGCAGCTTGTGGATTTCATTGACCAGGTTGCGCGGACCGCCGTAGTTGGACTCGACCAGCATGTCGCCTCGCAGCAGAACGATGTCGGCGCCGGAGTCCCGCGCCCTCTTGCGGAGCTCCACCTTTCGGGTGATGACCGCCACGACCGTTTGCTGATCGCGTCTTTTGGCCTTCTCGATGATCTCGAGACCCCGGGCGTCCTGTACCTTGTCTTTGGTGTCTTCGGCCTGTGGCAGCGGGAACAGCAAGTCGGCGACGACAACGTGATAGGGCTGAGCGCCGTGGCCGATGCAGTCGAACGCCTCGTCGGGATCCGCGATGAAATCGATCCGCGCCGTACACTTGAGGTCCTCGAAGTACTCCTCGATGCGACGCTGCAGGGGCCGGTAGTTCTGTTCCTCGTCGTCGACGAAGGCGATTCTCACGACAGTAGGTGAATCAGGCACCTGCAGAACCCTCCCAGGTTTCGTCCGACCATCGGCGCAGGTGAAGCTCTATCGCGAAACTCCACTTTCCGGTCGGCGCGGCCTCGACCAGGCTGCCGCCGAAGTCGGCCAGTTTTCGTTGTGCGGTGGCGATTCCTCGGCCGGGTACCTCGGTGGGCACGGTCCCGGTGTTGCGGAAGAACACGTGCACCATTTTGTCGTCGACCGTGACCGAAATCTCCAGGCCGACGACCTCGTTCTCCTGTCCTGGTGCGCGATGTTTCCTGGTGACCGTGTTTCGGATGAGCTGGTTGATGGTGTTCTCGAGGAGTTCTTCGTGGCAGAACACTTCGATCTCGGGGATGATCCCGGGGTCCAGAGTGATGCGCACCGGGTTCCGGGCATTCTCCGACTTCTGTATGCACGCTGTGAGTGAACTGCCCAGTTCGGTTGGACAGGCATTCAAGAAGTGGGCGAACCGAGCCAGTTCCAGCTCGGTGCCGCCGGCCTCGAGGATGGTCTCGTGCAGAAGCTGGAGACTTCTCGCCAGCTCATCGCGGTTGCGGGCCTGTTCTGGTTGGTCCCCCGCCTCCTGCAGTACCCGGAACTGCCCTTCGAGCCGGTTCACATAGCGAACCCACTCGGCGGACGAGAGCTCGGTGAGGATTTCGCGTTCGGTGGTGTCGAAGTGCTCCTCGGCGAAGGCGCCGTTCAAAGGTTCCGCCAGGGAAGGGAGGAACGGCAGGAGATAGTCGGCCAGGAACGTGACGACCGTGCTCCAGTTGCGCCGAACCGTGGTCCACCCCGCGGCATCGAGTCCTCCCTGGTAGCGGACGTTGTCCATGTGCAGGCGCAACTGCAGGATCGCTGACTCGGCGTCGATGTGGTCAGTGAGCCGGTGCAGGTACTGGTCGCGAAGGGCGCGCCACGCGTTGCGGGCGTCACCCTGCGTTTCTCCCACCAGCCGGATGTTCATCCGGTAGTTCAGCTTGGTCAGCTGCCACGCGAGTTCCTCACGCACGCCCGGGACGCGAAACGGCGTCTTCTTCAACGCCTCCCGGCACAGCGCTATCTGGTCGCGGAACTCGCTCGGCTCCACCGGCGTGTCGCCCCGTCTGCGCTCGGCGATCCGGTGCAGCTGGTAAAGCAGGTGCAGGGTAAGCAGCGAGTTGCCGCTGAACGACTCCCAGAGCTTGGGCAGTTCGTGCACCAAGACCTCCGGAGCGGCCGCGACGAGCACGATGACGGCTTGGAGGCGCAGACGCCGCCTGGTCTCCTTCTCGAGCGCCACGGCCAGAGCGAGTTTGGCGACGGCTTCACGGCAGTTGGCGAACCGCAGCGGCGGAAGCTTCAGCCACTGGCGTTCGGCGGCCAGGATGTTGATCGCGGCATGCCGAGCGGTCCGGGTGCCGTGGGCTGCGAGATCGATGAACTCGTCGGCGACGATTTGCCTGGTGGCGGTGTCCCGCATAGCAGCCAGCAGTCGGATTCTCAGGCGGACGTAGGCGGCGACGTTTTCGGTGCGCGCGCCGAAGGCGTCGAACGGGCTGTTGGCGACCTCGGCCCTGCTCCGCACGCGCAGGGTGTCTCCCAGCTTCTCCAAGTGCCGTTCGATGACGCGCGGCAGGCCGCGGTGGGTGTCCGCTTCCCACTGCCTGGCCAGCGCGCAGAGCGGGCATTTGTTCAAGGGCATCGCCGAGAGGCCGACGGCGGTCACGAACTGGACCCGGGTGGGCACCGAGACGGTGGTGGGGCCTTCGCCCGACAGCCGGGTGCCTTGGACCGCTTGGATCATGGTGAGCGCTCGCTCGTCGTGTTCCTGCAGCTGGCAGAGCAAGACGAGACCGAAGACCCGGCCCGCCCCCGCCTCTGCGGCCAGCCGGATGAGCTGGGTGATGGTGACGGCCTCGATCGACCCCCAGTCGAGCACCACGACATCGGATTCCGGCGGGATGCCATCTAGCCCTTCCGGGAAGGCCCAGCGGGAGCCAAGGACCGCGCGCCGGACCGGCACGGTGGACACGGTCACGCCGGGCAGGGCCCGTCGCAGCTCGGTGGAGACCAGGCGTGCCAGTCTTCCGGCGTACTCCTCGGCGTGGTCGGGGTGGCAGATGACCAGCGAGGTCATCTGGGGCGACCAGGCGACCACTTCGGCCACGAGCCGGTCGACGATCTGCGTGCGCAGCGGGCTGCCGTCGGCGATGAGCCTGCCGACGTCGAAGTTGACCGTGAAGTGGCGGTGCGCGGCTCGGCCCGTGTGTCCGAGACTCAGCGAGCGCTCAACGGCCGAGCAGGCCGCCAGGAACTCGTCTGGGTCCCAGGGATACCGGCGTTCGACACGGCGCCGGGGGACGACCGACCGCAGGACCGGGTCGACGTCCACCGGCGTGGCGCCGTGGCTGATCGAGGTGGACACCGCGACCTGGGCGAGGCTCACGACGGGCACCGAGCTGTCGAGAACGGTGATGTCGCCACCGTGTCCGCGGGCGTCGAAGGCGGTGAGGACGAGGATCGGGACGGCCCGCCAGTTGAGGACTTCGGCCAGGGCCCGCTTGGCGTTGTTTTCGGTGAGGATGAGGTCGGTGCACACAACGATGGGTGTGTCGTCCTTGAGTCGCTCGAGCTCTTCCGAACTGCTGTCGAACTCGTCGATGATCACATCGGCGTTGGCTTTGACGCCCGCGCATCGGGCCACCGCGTCAACCCATTCCATGGTGGCGGTGGCCACCCGCAGGACCTGCGTCTCGGGAGCGAGCTTGGTCCCGTGTGCCATCATCTGGCCCGCGATGAGGAAAGCCGCCGTCGTCGTGCCAACCGCCTCGCGCAGCACGGTGTCGACGTCGATCCACTTGTCGGTGAGCTTGAGGGTCGGGCCGCGGAAAAGCCCGTTGTGCACTCCCGGACCGGCCTCTGCCAATGCGCGGTGAAGCCGGTCGGTCACCTGGCCCTGAAGCATTCTCAGCACCGTGTTCACGGTTTCCGGGTCACAGTCCGATGGAGACCCGCCGCACCAGCGGCCGCGGCCGGGCTGGTCGATCAGCAGATAACGACCGTGGCGCACTCGAGCGACCGCGACATCGATTGACTTGCGATCGAACCCGGCGAGCACCATCACGACCGGCGAATCGTCACCGGCCTCGGCGCCGAGGCGGGCGACGTTGGTCATAACACGTACCAGCCCGTCAGGCGACAACGGACGAGTGAAACTCGCTTCGAAGGTGAGGATCAGGCCTATGCCGCTTGCGACAAGCCTGCTGCCTTCGTTGCGCATCGCTTCGTCGAAGCGAGCCTCCGACGGCACTCGCAACCACTTGAGAACGAGAGACTCAAGGCGCAAGATCATTCTCCGCCATGAAGCCGGGTAAGAGACCCGCTCGCTCCTCATCGTATTCTGCACTGCCGTGGTATTCGCCGATTGCCGACGCCGGTAATCGGAACGGCATGGCACCTGAACAGAAGCCCATGCCTTTACCGCATCACCCTCACTTGATCGACAGTACCGCCGATTGGTCGGTCGGCTCTGCGCCGTTTGGGTTGCCCGAGCCCCAGCCGACGATGGAAAGCGAAGTTCCGGAAAGGTAGCCGGCGATCCCGGCGCCCGGATAGTCGATGATCCTTTCCGGGAGTGCGTCGAGCGGGAACCAGGTGACCGCGTCGCACTTCTCCGGTTCCAGGTTGGTCGGCTCACCGTGCCAGGCGTTCACTGCGAAGAAGAAGCCCAATCGAGGTTCTGGCCCCGAGTCCCGCACGTGAACCGAGTGGACGAGCGTGAGATCTGACGTGTTGAGACGCAGGCCGACCTCCTCCGCCGCCTCCCGAGCTGCCGCGTCGACAAGCGACTCGCCCGGCTCGAGGTGTCCGGACGGCAGGTGCCACATGCCGTCTCCGTACCCGCCTTTTCGCCGGGTGAGCAAGAGCTGTCCGTCATGAATGAAGAGGAGGTGGACGTCGACGATGGTGTGCGCTCGGCTGGGCATCTCAGGATCCACGCTGTGATACGGGCGTTCGGTTCTGGGGCAGCTCGGTGTGCGCTCGAACCAACCTGGCCGGTTTGCGCTCGAACTGCAGCCGGGTGAGCTCGACGAGTCTTTCGCGGAGGTATGACACCGGCGATTCGCAGAACTGGAGGTTGACCGAGAAGTTGAACTCGTCCCGCGCGCGCATGGATTCGTCGGAGCCGTCCGACGTTAGGTCGACCGCGGTGTAGGCCAGCAGCTCCTCGCGGCGGTACTTGCCTTCCGCGACGAGCCGCTGCCAGTCGAGCGTGCCGGGATAGGGGCGGTATTCGAAAACCGAAGCTCGGAACGTGCCGCCCTCGATTTCGTCCGCCATCGTCCACAGCTCTTTGACCAGGCGCACGGTGGCATCCGTCTCTTCGCGGGTCTCACTGGGCATACCGAGGATGAAGTACCCCTTCACGTTGATCCCTTGCCGCAGCAACCGCCGAACGGTGTCCTTTGTCATCTCACGCGTGATCCGCTTGTCGATCCTGCTCAGCATCCGGTCGCTGCCCGACTCGATGCCGAGAGCAACTTCGCGAAGTCCGTTGGCGGCGAGGAGTTCGAGGGTCTCGTCAGACTCGCGGTGCAGCACGTTAATGCGGCCGGTGGCGTCCCAGCTGAGGTCCTTGCCGATGTTCTCCGCGCGGAACGCACTCATCATCGTCTTGATCACCCGGTGTGCGCCCAGAAACAGGTCGTCGACGAACCGGAACACGGTGACGCCGAGTTCTTCACGCAACGTGAACATCTCGCCGATGATGTTGTCGGGGTGCCGCGTTCGGATCGTCACGTCCGGATTCGCACTCACCGCGGCGCCGCAGAAGGAGCAGTCGTAGGGACAGCCGCGAGCGCCCACCATCGCCGCCTCCAGGCGGCCTTCGGGCGTCCAGAACGGGTCCTGCGGCAGGTAGGTGCGGTTCACGAACGGCATCGCGTTGATGTCCGGCGCCAGGTGCCGGTGACCCTTTTCCGGGTTGTTGACCCGGATTCGACCTGTCGCCGCATCGCGCCACATCACACCGGGTAGCTTCGTGCGGTTGTCGAGGTCGTGGAGCAACTCGGTCACGCGTGTTTCCGCTTCGCCGATGATGAGAGCCTCGCAATGTGCCATCCGCTGATCGTGCAGGATGTCGCTGGGCAGTGCCCGTGCGTGGTGACCACCCAGTACGAGGCTGATCCGCGGGTCGAGCTGCTCGGCGATTCCAGCACTGAGCTCGTATGTCGGGGCGAGCAGGTTCAGGCCTGCCCAGCGCGGTTCGGCATCGTTGACGATCTTCGCTGCGGCCGAGATACCCAGGCCATAGGCTTCGGCGTCGAGTACACCTACGTTGAATCCCTGTGCCGCGGCGAAAGTAGCGATGTAGGCCATGCCCAGGACGGGCAAGGTGAAGTCGTTGGCCCGGGGACGCTCCGCGTAGTCCCGGAGCGGCGCGTTGACGAAGAGGCAGTCGAGTGGCCGAGTGGTGTCGGCACCCACGATGAGTGGGTCGATCACGAGGTACCGCCTAGCGCGAGAGTAAGAGCGGTGAGGCAAGACAGATGTCCTGCCGCGATGTGTTGCCAGTGACGGGCGAAAGCCTGCTCACTGTCCGGCCACGGCATGCCCGGGGCCAGCCGGCGGGCCCAGGTGCGAACAGCCAGGTCGCCATGTGGGTAGTGGGAGAAATCGTTGGTGATGTCAGCTACGACCGCGGCCGCTGTCCACGGACCGACTCGCGGGATGGAAAGCAGTGCGGTCGACAGCTCGTCAGGTGACAGACCAGTCCACTCTTCTTGATGGTCCAGCATGGCCTCGGCGGCGACGCGCAGTGCGTCCCGCTTGAAGGAGAGCCCCAGCCGGCTGTACTCGCTGTCCGGGAGGTTTCGCAGCACTTCGGGAGCGGGAAAGAAGAACAAGGGACCGTTCACGGTGTCCAATCGCTCACCGTGTTCGGCGCAGAGCAGGCGGTATAGCTTCTTTGCCTGGCCGGCCCTGATCACCTGTCTGATCAAGCCGGTCGCGAGGGCATCCCAGAGGTCGGGGTTGCGAACCCGGAAGAAGGGGCCGCGAGCGGCCAGTGCTTCGGTCAGTTCGTTGGTCACCGGCAGCGTCCTCGGGTCGAAGACGTCCTGGATCGGCGGATCGTCGTCCCCGGACAGCCGAAGCATACTGAGGTCGCCGTTCCCGAGGTCCTCAATCAGCCACCGTGTCGCGCTCTTTTTGCGAAGTACTCGCCGCGCAGTTCCGTCCTCGATCTTCCAGCCCGGGTGATCGCCGAACAGTGCGCACGTTGAATTCCCCTTTGACCTGGTCAGAGGTACAGTTCGGCCGATCGGGCGTTTCATCGGCGGAAGTTTAGCCAGCGGTGTGGGCTAAGGCTCAATCGGCTCGTTCTTGCGGTTGCTCGGGCCGGGCGCTCCCGCTCAGGGCTTGCATGCGGGCCACGACACGCGCGGCCTCCACTGTGGACCACCTCTCCAAGATGTCCGCTGCCTGGCGGTACTCTGCGAGTGCAACACCCCAGTCGTTCGAGTGTTCGGCCATGGCGCCGAGCGCTTGGTGAGCTTCGGCCTGGGCGAGGTGTGCCTGCAGGCGGATCGCTCGTTCCAAAGAGCTCCGCACTTGGGCGACGGCTCTCGAGTGCTGCCCGAGATCTTGGTAGGCCTGGCCGAGGAGCACCCCGAGCGGCGCATGGTCGTAGTCGTCCGCGTCGGGCATCGTCGAGAACTGCCGCTCGGCTTCTTCCAGATACTCGATGGCGAGCGCCGGCTCGCCCTGGGTGAGCAATGCCCGCCCGAGGTTCACGAGCGCCCTGCCCAGTCGTCGTGCACCACCTTGTGCGCGTTTCTCCTCCACGACGAGGGAGAGAATGCGGACCGCCTCCGCAGGGTCGGAGCGCAGCGCGAGGAGCCCGAGTCCTTCGCGGACGTTCGTCGCCCCTCGATGGTCGCCGATGCGTTCCCTGATGCGCAGTGCGGTGGCCAGGTGCTCGTCGGCGGCCCCGAGCTCAGCGGCGTCCAGCTCGGCCAAGCCGAGGCGAAAGTAGGCCCTTGCTATGGCGAAGTCGTTGCCCCAAAGGTCAGCCGCTCGTGCGCCGGTGCGGTAGATCAGCAGGCTGGCCCGCTGGTCGACGCGGAACCTCAGTGACCACATGGTGTCGCACAGCTGCCAGCTCAATTCAGGCTGGCCCGCGTCGATCGCCCGCCGGGCTTCGGCCACGATGTTCGGCAACTCTGCTTCCAGCCAAGCCAGGGCACCCGCACGATCGACGAATATCGCTCGTTCGTCGTTGGCAAGCGTGAATTCATAGGGGAGACGGCGGTGCCCGGTTCTCACTGCCCGGTCCGCGGCCTTGGCCCACGTCAGGTACCACTCAGTCATCGAAAGGCTGACCAAAGTTCGCTCGCTTGGGGGAATTTCGGCCTCGGCCCGCTCCCGGGCGAACAAATGCATCAACTCCGGCAGTCGGAAGCGCTGATCGCCTACCTCCTCAAGAAGGTTTGCGTCCAGCAACTCGTCGAGCAGCTCCGTGCTTTCGTCGGCCGGGCGACCCGCCGCGGCCGCCGCTGCACCCAGCGGGAACTCTGGGCGGAGGTGGAGGCCGAGCAGCCGGTAAAGGCGTGATGTTTCCGGCGTGAGGGCCTGGTACGACATGTCGATCACCGTCCATACTGAGAAGTCGTTGCGGATCGAGAGTCTCGCCAGCCGGGTTCGGTTGTCCTGCAACAACGACACCTGAGTCCGCAACGTGCGGTGAGGGTGAGACAGGAGTTGTGCGGCAACCACGGTCAGCGCGAGCGGCATGCCGGCGCAGAACCGGACGAGAGATTCGGCGTGTACGAGCTCCGACAGCACTCTCCTGCGGCCGACGGCTGCGGCCAGGACCTGTACTCCGGTTGCTTCGTCGAGTGGTTCGAGGCGGAGAAACTCGGCTCCGTCCGCAATCAAGCCAGGCAGTTGGCGGCGGGTCGTCACCACGACCAGCCCGGTCGCCGGAAGCAGCTCTCGGACCTGAGCCGCGGATGCTGCGTCGTCCAGCAGTATCGAAAGGTACTTCCGCTGTGTTGCGGTCCTGAAAACAGCTTTTCGTTCTTCTTGCGCTTGTGGCGGAGACACGCCGAGATCGTGCAACAGCCGACCGAGAACTTCGCCAGGCAGTGCATCAGCGCCGAGGTTGGCGTACAGTGACCCGTCGGTGAACCGGTGGCTCAACTGATGCATCCAGTGCAGCGCCAGCGCTGTTTTTCCCATGCCCCCCGGACCGGTGATCACGAAGAGCTGTCGATCGATGCCGTTCACTTTGCGATTGAGTTCGACCAGTTCATCTTCACGACCGGAAAAATGCGCTGGCTTCGCTGGGAGCTGGTTCGGGGTGACCGGACTCGGCAGATCAGGACCGTCGGATGCCCGGATCCAGCCGATCGTGGAGGTTTCCTTGACCTCTATCCGGACTGGGCGATATTCGGTACTCGTCAGGCTGTGCTTGACGACTTCGTCGAAGAACCACGAAGACACGATCAGCGCGATGGTCGCGGGAGTGCGTCTGAGGGCATGCCTGAGCTCATCGGAGTCGATGAGCCGAAAGGTGACGTTGACCGCCGTAGCAGTGACGCCGGTCTCGTCGATGTGCACCTCGCCGGCGTGCAGCGCAACACGTAATCTTATGTTCTGTGCAGGGGGATGGCGTTCGTTGTGACTTTCGAGCGATTGAGCGAGGGAGTCCGGTAAATCGTCCACCAGCACGCTTTTTGGGACCCTGGGGTGAACTAGGATGAGGAGTCCGTCGCCGCAGTCTTCGTGGTGGTCCCACATGGCGTTCATGTTCTCGAACGTGGTTTTCAAAACCGAGTAGAGACCTTGCCGAACGGCCAAGCGGTCGCGATCGGTCCTCGTCGGCGCGCCGAAACCTTCCACGTCCACGACGAGGATCGTCCGGTGTACCGCTTTAAAGGTCATCACACCAGGATGCCTCCGGCGCAGGTACGGGTCCATGCCTCGTGGCTCACCATGGGAACGCCGACGGGGGCCACAGCCACTTGCCGGCTGTGCGAGCCGTGCTGCGAACCCGTGATGGTCGCTACTGAGTTCGCCGTGGTGCTCCTCTGCGTAGGCAAACGTCGGGTGTTGCTCTGTCATGGCCCGCCACCAGCGGTCCAGTCCTGCGTAAGGTCGTCGAAAGTCAAGCTGACCAAGCCTGTTCGTAAACAACGCACCGACGAGGTCGCCCTCAACCGGAGGCGCGATCAATCGGCCGGAGGGTGTCTGACAGGTGTCCCCCTCGCCCGCCGCCGTCGCAGCCATCACAGTCGACACTCCCCGTCGGCCCGATGCCCGTCGAGATCGGTTGCCGGACAGAAACAACTGACAGCGCCTCTGCGGCGGTCATGTTCGTCGTTCACGGTGGCAGGTGGAGAGCGCCACCGTGGTGGATATTCTCAGGCCAGCGGACGCAATCGCGCATGCAGATGTTGTCCGCGCTTGGTCGGGACAGCACGAGCATGGCAACGGTAGAGGTGCCGTTTTCGGCGTTGTCTGCGTCGGGCTTGTCGAACAGCTCGAGGTTGCGAAGGGTCCGGTTGCTCTTGAGCTCGGTCGCTTCGATCTCCCGGCGAATCGCCGCGACTCGTTGCGTACGTTTCTCGGCCTTCGACTCGGGGCGCACGCCGCCTGTGCAGCACCTGTCGATCATGCCGGCTGGGCAGCATGCTGCGTCTCCGCCGTGATCCGGCTGATCGCTGAGCTCACCCGGCCCCATCTCCCGATCGCCCTGGACCCGGCGACGACGAACTCGGGTGCTGGTCCGGAGGACTCGTCGTCCCGGGCGGGTCGTCGGCACGATCGGCCGTGATCCACTGCACCTCCGTCGACGATCGGCCACGACGCGGCGACGGCACGCGGACCGGACGCACGGTCAACACGATTGGCCGCCGAGTCGGTTCAGTGCGGTGGTGAGGAAGGCGTCCCGGCGTTGCCCGAGAACGTCTGCGTCGAGGTCCGATCTGCCCTGGTCGTGGAGCGCCGGGATGCAGAACGCCATGTCGGCCAAGGTAGTCAACGCCGCGGCGACGTCCCAGTACGCGACCTGTTCCGCCCGTCGGCCGGTGGCGCGCTGCCACCCTTTCAGGACCTGGTCGGCGGCGGGTAACCCGAACATCAGGGCCGCGTCGAAGCGTGCGCCGCCGAGGTCTATTCCCGGTGATCCGGCGCCCGCGCAGTCCCAGTCGACCAAGCCTGTGCAGCGGTCGCCGGACCAGAGGGTGTTTCCGAACCACAGGTCACCGTGCACGAAGGCGGTCGGGCCGGTGGGTACGGGAAGTTGTTCCAGGCGTTGTTCCGCAGCCGTCAGCAGTGCGGTGGTGCCCTTTTCCCGGCGTTGGGCGGCGAAGTCGACGTCCGCGATCGAGCGGGTCCGCCGCGGCAGCGCGGCCCGGGGCGCCAACGGGACTGCTTGCAGTGCGGCCGCTGTGGCTCCCAGACCCCGCAGCCGCTCGGTGGAGGCGACCGAGGGGATCCGGCTGTGCCCGGGCAGGACGGTGGTCAGCACCGCCAGCACGCCTGCTCCGGAGCCGTCGAGGTCGGTGGCGATCAGGCGGGCCGCGGGCAGCTGGTGGTCGCCGGCGACCTGCAGTGCCGCGACCTCGGTGGCGAACCGCCGGCGATGGTCGGGATCAGTGGGGTCCCCGAGCCGCAGCACGGCCGCTTCGTGGCGGCCACCCGGTTCGAACGTCAGCAACCACGGATTGGCTCCCTGTCGTAGGCCGGTGGCTGTCGCCACTTGGGCGCCGCCTCCCACCGCGTCGCTCGCCCAGCGCCGGACCTTCTCGGACAGCTCGTCCACCGTGATCACACCCCCGTGTTGCGCGCGTCCAGATCAGCCCGCAGCATCTCACTACTCACCCCGCGAAGACGGCGGCTGAACCGCCTCGGTCGGCAGCACCGCCAGCGTGAGCCAGGATCGCCCGTCGACGTGGACGCGGTTTGTGGCCACCACCTTGCGCCGGTCGCCGACTTCGGGGGCGCCCGTGTTCGTGTTGACGTCGAAGCGGGGGAAGTTGCTGGAGCTGATGTCGAGGCGGATTCGGTGGCCGGCGCGGAAGAGGTTGGCCGTGTCCGGGGCTTCGATCGTGATTTCGTAGACCTCGCCCGGCTCCAGGGGCTCCGGCTCGGCGAAGGAGTTCCGGTAGCGGCAGCGCAGGATGCCGTCGGTGAGGTTCATCGCGAAGCCCTGCGGGTAGTCGGCGCTCGGCGGGTGGACGTCGACCAGCTTGATGGTGAAGTCCGTGTCGGCGGCCGTGGACGAGATGGCGAGCCGCACCGTGACCGGCCCGGTGACCGCCAGGTCGTGCCGCAGCGGCGGGGTCTGGAAGACGAGTACGTCGGGGCGGCTCTCGAGCGGCAGGAACGGCGGTGCCGCGCCGAAGAAGCGCTCGTCCGGGCACTGGTGGAACGCGCCGCCGCTCATCACCGGCTCTCCCGACGTGACCTGGCCACCTAGCGTCGGTACCGGGTGGTGCGGGTCGAAGTCGTACTCCAGGTAACCGCCGTCCGGCGGGGTGCGTGCGAGCGCGCCGTCCGCGCACAGGTGGAACCGCCGGTGCTCGGCGTTCTCCGGCGGCCAGGCCGTCGCGGTGCGCCAGCGGCCGCCGTGGTCGAGCCGTCCTTCGGCGGTTCGGCGCCCGGAGCCGCCGCCCATCAGGAAGTACCGCACCGGCGGCGGGGGTTCGCCCGAATCGGCCAGGTGGGCGTCGAACCAGCGCAGCCGCATCGTCACGTAGTCGTCGTCGAGGTTGCCGTCGAGCGGCGCTTCGGGGCCGAAGTCGACGTCACCGGCGTGACGCGCGCTGCGGGCTCCGTGCGTCCACGGCCCGAGCACCAGGTAGGCGGGACTGTGCTTCTTGCGGCCGAGCTCGCGGAAGTTCTCGGTGGCGGTGCGGATGTAGGGGTCGTACCAGCTGGAGATGTGCAGGCTGGGGACGTCCGGGAAGTGGTCGTAGAAGCCGCGGGCGAAGATGCCGGGCTGCCGCCAGTAGTCGTCGAAGACGCCGTGTTCCCACTGCTGCAGCAGGTAGTTCTCGTAGTCGGGGACGAACCGCAGCGGCGTGGCGCCGCGCCGCCACGGCATCCGGGTGAACCACGCGCGCAGGTCCTCGGAGTCCAAAGTGGCCCGCAGCACCGGGTCGGCGAGGACTTCCGCGCTGGTGCGGGCGCGGTGGAACGCCCAGGTCACCTGCTTCAGCTCGAACGCTCCGCCCATCCGGGTGCCGGCTTCGTACGCGCTGGCGAAGCCGCCGGAATCGAGGAACATGGCGGCCAGGTGCGGCGCGCCCAGCGACGCCAGCGCGGCCTGGGCGTGGGCGGAGTAGGAGACGCCCATCGTCGCGACCCGGCCGTCGCACCAGTCCTGCGCGGCGATCCACTCGACGGTGTCGTAGCCGTCTTCGGCTTCGTTGAGGTACTTCGTGAACGTGCCGCCCGAATCGCCCCGGCCCCGGCAGTCCTGGCGCACGACCAGGTACCCGCCCGCGACGAACCGCTCGGCGACCACTTCGGGCGCCGGCGGGTCGTCCGGCCCGAGCACTCCGTCGGACGGCCGCGCGAGCCGGCGGCCGTAGGGCGTGCGCTCCAGGAGCACCGGCCCGGCGGGTGGCTCCGGCTGCGCGGCGTAGAGGTCGGCGACCAGGGCCGTGCCGTCGCGGGCGGGCACGTCGAGCACCTGCCGCCAGCAGGTCCGGCCGCCGGGCAGGGCCAGCCGTTCCCAGTTCCCCATCAGAGCCCGCCTTCGAACTGCGCGCCCAGCGCCGGCCACGCGGCGACGAGCTGGGGGAGCGGGGCGGTGGTGAAGTACTTGCGGTACAGCCGGGCGTAGGTGCCGTCCGCGACCATCGCGCCGAGCTGCTGGTCGAGCGCGGTCAGCAGCGCCCCGTGGTCCTTCGGCACGGCCATCGACGTCGGGTGCTCCACCGGGGCGGAGGCGGCCCGGCGCAGTGCGGGGTACTGCTTGAGGAAGTGTTCGGCGTCGGGGCCGCCGACGACGAACGCGTCGAGGCTGCCGTTGAGCAGCTGGCTCACCGCGGCGTTGGCGTTGGGGAAGCCGATGGGGACGGCGCCCGGCATCTTCGCCGGGACGAACGGTTCCTGCGTCGACCCGGTCACCGCACCGACCTTCCTCCCGCCGAAGTCGGTGAGCTTCGACGCGGGGTTCTTCGCGGCCGTCAGCACCGCCGTGGTGCTCCAGAACAGCGGCTTGGTGAAGGAGACGCTCTTCTGGCGTTCGTCGGTGACGCCCAGCCCGGCGGCGGCGAGGTCGTACTGGTGGCTGGTCAGCCCGGCCAGCGACGACGTCACCGACGTCGCCTTGTAGTCGACCTTCAGCCCGAGCCGCTTGGCGGCTTCGTCGGTGAGGTCGACGACGAACCCGACCGGCCTGCCCGACGGGTCGCCGAAGGCGAACGGCGGCTGGCTGGTCTGGGTCGCGGCGCGGATCGTGCCGGGTTCGAGCAGGCCGTACGGGTTGTCGGCGGACGAGGAGCTGCCGCAGCCGGCGAGCAGCAGTGCGCCGGCGAACACGGCGATGGCGGTGCGGAACATGGAGTGTCCTTTCCGGACGGTTCAGAGGACGCGGGCGAGGAAGTCGCGCAGCCGCGGGGTTTCCGGGTCGTCGAGGGTGGCGCGGGCCGGGCCCGACTCGGCGACGCGGCCGTCGTCCATGAACACCACGCGATCGGCCACCTCCCGGGCGAAGCCGATCTCGTGGGTGACGGCGAGCATGGTCATGCCCTCCGCGGCCAGCGTGCGCATGACGTCGAGGACGTCCTTCACCAGCTCGGGGTCGAGTGCGGAGGTCGCCTCGTCGAAGAGCATCACCTGGGGTTCCATGGCGAGCGCGCGGGCGATCGCGACGCGCTGCTGCTGGCCGCCGGAGAGCCGGCCGGGCCGTTGCCGCGCCAGGTGCGCGAGGCCCAGCCGCTCCAGCTGGGTCATGGCCGCGGCCTCGGCGGCGTCCTTGCCGAGCCGGCGCACGTGCCGGAGCGCGGCGGTGACGTTGTTCAGCACGCTCAGGTGCGGGAACAGGTTGAAGTGCTGGAACACCATGCCGACGCGGGCGCGGACGGCGTCGACGTCCACTCCGGGACCGGTGATGGCCGTGCCACCGATCCGGATTTCGCCCGCCGTCGGCGCTTCGAGCAGGTTGAGGCACTTGAGGAGGGTGGACTTGCCGGATCCGGACCGCCCGATCACGCAGACGGTCTCCCCGGCGACCACGTCGAGGTCGACGTCGCGGAGCACTTCGATCGGCCCGTACCGCTTGTGCAGGCCGCGCACCGAAACCGCGGACATCAGACCACCGCCTTCGCCGGGACGGAGGCGGCCGGCACGGGGGCCGTGGTGAAGCGGCGGCCTTCGCGCATGCGCCGGTCGAGCCGGTTCACCGCATAGGTGAGCGGAATGGTCAGCAGCAGGTAGCAGAGCCCCGCGGCGACGAGCGCGGACGAGTTGTACGTCGCCGCCTGCCGCTCCTGGGCGATGAAGTACAGCTCCCGCTGGCCGAAGCCGAGTCCGAGCAGGTACACCAGTGCGCTCTCCTTGACGTCGATGATGAACTGGCCGGCCAGCGCGGGCAGGACGTTGCGGACGCCTTGGGGGACGACGACCACGCGCATGGCAGTGAGGTAGGGCATGCCGAGGCTGCGCGCGGCGTGCAGCTGCCCGGCCGGGACGGCCTGGATGCCGGAGCGGAAGATCTCGGCCGAGTAGGCCGCGGAGATCAGCGCGATGGCGAGAACGGCGTAGCCGAGCGGTTCACGGCCGAACGGGCGCAGGCCCGCGGCGGGGAGGCCGACGCCGACCAGGCTGACGGTGACGATCGCGGGCAGCCCGCGGAAGACGTCGACGTAGATCCGGGCGGGCAGCCGGACCAGCCGCCGCCGGGACAGCAGGAGCATGGCCAGTCCGACGCCGGCGACGACGCCGAAGGCGATCGCCAGTGCCGCGATCAGCAGGGTGTTGCGCAGCCCTTCGGTGAGCAGCGCCGGCAAAACGTCGAGGATCTCGCCGAGATCGAAGAAGGTACGGAGGAAGTCGTGCATGACCTGGCCTCTCGGGTCACGGTGGCGGCCGGATTCCCGGAAGGCTAGGTCCGTTTCGCCGCGGTGCCGCCGATGTTTACCGCGACCGCGGTAAACATCGGCTCTAAGCTGGGCGCATGTCCGTGGTGCTGACGGTTCAGGGAGCCCGGGCGGCCGACCTCGTCGCCGGGGTGTCGCCGCTGGCGGAACTCCTCGCCTGCCTGCACTCGATCGCCGAGCCGGAGCACCACTTCGAGGTGCGGCCGTGGCTCACCCGGGTCCGCGCGGACACGTCGGCGTCGCTGCACGCCCGCCTGGACACCTACGCGCCGCTGTGGGCGCGCCGCCGGTGCCGGTTGCTGCTGCCGTTCGAGCTGCCGCTCGGGCAGACGTTCGAGGAGGAGCTGCACCGGGTCGAAGCGCTGCGGCTGGACCTGTTCACCGAGACGGCGGCCGAGGCGATCCACGGTGGGCTGGTCGAACTCGGCGACCTGCTCGGCGATCCGGCCGCCCGGCAGGCGTTCGTGGTCGCGTGCGAGCGGCGGTCGTTCGGCCGCGGCGAGCTGGCCCGCCTCCTCGTCGGCGATCCGGAGGCGTTTCGCGCCGACCTGCTGGACGTCCTGCGCGCGTGCGCCGAGGAGTTCTTCGCCGACGAGTGGGCGCGCGTCGCGCATCGGCTGGAAAGCGAGTGCGTGGCGGTGCGGGCGCGGCTCGGCGCGTTGTCGGTGGCCGAGACGCTGGCGTCGCTGAGCCCGAACGCGGCGGTGCGGCACGAGCCGCCGTCGGTGGTGTTCGACAAGCTCCAGTCCCTGCGCGCCGACCTGCGCGGCCGCCGGTGCCTGCTGGTGCCGTCGGTGCACGCGCGGCCGCACCTGATCGTGAAGGTGGACAGCGCGTTCCCGGTGGTGGTGCACTTCCCGGTCGTGGGTGAGGGCGCCGGTGACACGCTGGCCCAGGTCCGCCTGCGGCTGGCGATCCTCGCCGACCCGGCCCGGTTGTCGCTGTGCCGCCACCTGGTGAACGAGCCGATCACGACGTCCGATCTGGCGGCCCGGACGGGGATGACAGTGCCCCAGGTGTCCCGCCACCTGGGCCGCCTGCGGCAGGCGGGGCTGCTGGTTTCCCGCCGCGACGGCCGGATGGTCCAGCACCGCCTCGACCTGCAGCGGCTGATGCAGCTCGGGGTGGACCTGCTGACCACGATCATGCGGTGACCGTGCCGCGCGCATAATGTCGGGATGAGCTGGGGCAGCTTTGCGGAAGCCCGCGCGAGGGTGCGGGAGCTGTGCGTCGAGCAGCTGGGCGAGCACATCGGGACCCAGGTCGCGGCGCTGGCGAAACCCGGCTTCGGGCTGCGTCCGGTGAAGCCGGGCGTCACCGCGGCCGGCCTCGGCAGGTGGGGCGGTCCGGCGTTGCTGAATCCCGGCACGCCGTGGCCCGAGCACGACGGCGTCCCGCTCAGCCTGTTCGCCGTCCTGGACGTCGATGCGCTCGGCCCCTGGCTCGGCGACGAACGCCCACCCGACGGACTGCTGAACATCTTCTTCTTCGACCCGGACATCCAGCGCGGATACGTGCTCGCGGGCGCGCCCCTCCTGGACCTGGACGACCCGCGATGCTGCCGGATCATCCCGGCGGACCGGGCACTGGCAGTCGAGCAGGCCGCCCCCGCACCGGCAGCGATCCACGCCCCGGAGCCGTTCTGCGCGGTGCCTGTCGTGACATTGCCTTCGATGTACGGAGTCTCCTACGACCCGGTCCTCGACACCGTGGACTACGGCGGGGAGACCGAAGACTCCGTCTACTACCGGTCGATGCCGGGCTGGCTGGCTTCCGACCGCCTCGGCGACTCCTGGCTCGAGTTCTGTGAGCGCGAGCAGGGCCTGTACAAGTACGAGGACGTCTCCTTCTCGCCCGACCAGGCGTTCGGCTGGCCGCACCTGGAGAACAGCTTCCCCCAGCTGAAGGAGCCGTACCGCCACTTCATCACCATCGGCCACCACGACCTCGGCGACGGCGGCTACGTGCACTTCGTCCTGCCGCCGAAGGCGTTCCGGGACGGGGACTACGAGCAGGCAGTCGCCTTGGTCGAGGGTTTCTAGCCACCCGGGCCGCGACTGTTTCTGACGCAGGGCCTCCTACGAACCAGCGCCGAGCCCGTGGATCCAGAGCTGTGGTGGTCCCCAGAACCCGGAGCCGGACGAGGTGTCGACGTACCAGTCGCCTCCTGAGGAGAAGAAGGTCACCTCGTCGGCCATGCCGTCGCCGTTGACGTCGGCCACGAATTGGTCGGTGGAACCGCCACCCTGGCCGTAGGCCCAGTAGGTCGGCTGCCAGAAGCCGGATCCTGACGAGGTTCCGGCTTCCCACGTGCCCGAGGTGTAGTAGTAGGCG
The DNA here is from genome assembly GCF_002155975.1 of Amycolatopsis kentuckyensis. Taxonomy (GTDB): domain Bacteria; phylum Actinomycetota; class Actinomycetes; order Mycobacteriales; family Pseudonocardiaceae; genus Amycolatopsis; species Amycolatopsis kentuckyensis. Next base: position 2,080 of record NZ_MUMI01000251.1, on the reverse strand, counting down.
ATGTCGGCTCGGTGGTCGCCGCTGATGTCGGCGGCAACCTGGTTGGCGCTGTTCATGCCGTGCCCGGCCGACCACTGCCCGGGGTAGCCGAAGCTGCTGCCGGTGGACAGGCCGACATACCAGTTTCCGGACGAGGCGAAATAGACCGCGGCGTCCGCCTTCCCGTCACTGGTGAAGTCCCCGACCAGTTGCCGGCTGCTTCCGTAGCCGTGGCCTTGGATCCACCGCGTGGGCGGCCAGAAGCCACTGCCCGAGGAGGTCGAGACGTACCAGTCGCCGGTGTTGGCGTCGAAGGTGACGAGGTCGGCCATGCTGTCGCCGTTGACGTCGGCGAGGAACTGCTTGCTGGTGCCTACTGCCTGACCTGCGGCCCACTGTGCCGGTGACCAGAAGCCACTGCCGGATGACAGCGATACGTACCAGTTGCCGGAGGTGGCGAAGAAGGACACCAGGTCAGCCATGCTGTCGCCGTTGACATCGCCCAGGAAGTACCTGCTCGCGCCGACTGAGTGGCCGAAGCTCCATTGACCGGGGTTTCCGAAGCTGGTTCCGGTGGAGAGGCCGACGAACGCCGACCCGCTGTCGCGGTACATCACGACGGCGTCGGCCTTGTGGTCACCGTTGACGTCTCCCAGCAGGCGAGTGCCGACATCCGCGATGTCGCGCGCGTGGATGTAGTGGAACATCGACGCGGCGACGCGGCGCTCGTTGTACGTGCCGGTGTAGTTGTAGTTGTACTCTTCGACCGTGATCGTGCCGTCGCCGTTCACTGCTTCGACCCACGCGACGTGCCCGGACGATTCGGCGATCGCGCCGACCCCCGGGGTTCCGTTCACGGCGTACCCGTGCGCGGAGAACCAGGAGCCCCAGTTGCCGGCATGGCCGATGGCCGTTGGCATCTCGAATCCGTTGCGCGCGTGCAGCCGCCATGCGACGAAGCTGGTGCACTCACGGTTGTAGTACCCCCACGAGTCGCTCGTCGAGTCCTGGGCGGCGTTACGCCACTGCGACGGGTAGTCGTCCGTACCCGCTCTGGCCATCGGCGCGAGAACCAGCCCCGCGAGCAAGGCGATGGCCAGTGCGATCAGCATCCGTCTTCGACTCACTACGTCCTCCAGTCCGCAGGAACCCGGCTGAGCAAGGTCGCTCGCCGGACGTCGGGACGCACATTGCTCGCCTGAAACCAGCCGATCGGCGTAGTGGGATGCCCAGAGTCAGCTGTCGCCGCACCCTGACCGGAAGATGCATAAAGGATTCATATAAACCTGCTATGCTTCGGCCGTGGGTCGCCGAGACGCCGTGCGCGGCACTTCAGATGCCATCGGGGCGGCCCTCTACGGGCTGGCCACCAGGGCCGTGAGACGTCTTCCCCGTGACCTGAGCCTGACGTCCGCCGCCACCTTGGCCACCCTGGACAAGACCGGCCCGCGACGGATCACCGATCTGGCGGCCGCCGAGGGGGTCACCCAGCCCGCGATGACCGTTCTGGTCCGGGTGATGGAGGAATCCGGGCTGGTCGAACGGAAGGGGGATCCGTCCGACAAGCGGGTCACGCTGGTGTGCCTGACCGAGGCCGGCGCGTCCTACGTCCGGAGGCGACGTCAGGCGGGCGTTGACGCGTACGCGCGATTGATCGATGAACTCACCGGCGACGAGGTCGAGGCCCTGGCAGCGGCCCTGCCGGCGCTGCTGCATCTGGCGGAGCTCGAAAACCACGCCCGAGAGGGCGCGGAGCGGTGACCTCGGACCAGCACCTGAGCACTTCCCCGCTGCGTTCCGGGGCACGACTGCTGGTCCCCGCCCTGGTGTTCGTCGCCCTGGTCGTGGCGGCGGTCGCCAGCCTCGGGACGCCACTCATCACCAGCGTGGCGACCACGTTCCACGTCTCCCTCGACAGCGCGCAGTGGACGCTGACCATCGCCCTGCTCAGCGGCGCCGTTGCCACACCCGTCCTCGGCCGGCTCGGCGCGGGGCCGCACCGGCGGGCCGCGATTCTCGCCACGCTGGCGATCGTCGTCGTCGGCAGCGCGCTCACCGTGCTGCCGCTGCCGTTCGCCTGGCTGCCCGTGGGCAGAGCGGC
>NZ_MUMI01000250.1:273-5576 GCF_002155975.1 Amycolatopsis kentuckyensis | reverse complement strand
GCCGAGCAGCTCGGCGTCGAAGCCGCCGATCCCGAGGCCGTTGCCGGGCTCGCCAAGAGCTGGCAGGCCGACCTCGTCGTCGTCGGGCCCGAGGTGCCGCTCGTCGCCGGGGTTGCCGACGCCGTGCGCAAGGCCGGCATCGCCTGCTTCGGCCCGTCCGCCGCCGCCGCTCGGATCGAGGGCTCGAAGGCCTTTGCGAAGGACGTCATGGCCGCCGCGAACGTGCCCACCGCGCGCTCCGAGGTCGTCGACAACCCCGCCCGCCTCGATGCCGCGCTCGCCCGCTTCGGCCCCACCTGGGTCGTCAAGGACGACGGCCTCGCCGCCGGCAAGGGCGTCGTCGTCACCACCGACTACGACGTCGCTCGCAAGCACGCCATCATGCTGCTCGACGGCGGCCACCCGGTCCTCCTGGAGTCCTTTTTGGACGGCCCGGAAGCCTCGCTGTTCTGCTTCGTCGACGGCAACACCGTCGTCCCCCTGCTGCCCGCGCAGGACTTCAAGCGCGTCGGCGACGGCGACGCCGGCCCGAACACCGGGGGCATGGGTGCCTACGCGCCGCTGCCGTGGGCGCCCGAAAACCTGGTCGACGAGCTGGTCGAGACGGTCGTCCAGCCGGTCGCCGACGAGCTGGTGAACCGCGGTGCGTCCTTCTCCGGCCTGCTCTACGCCGGCCTCGCGCTGACCTCCGAAGGCCCGCAGGTCATCGAGTTCAACTGCCGCTTCGGCGACCCGGAGACGCAGGTCGTGCTGGCCCTCCTGCGCACCCCGATCGCCGGGCTCATGCACGCCACCGCCACCGGCAAGCTCGCCGAGCACCCGCCGCTGGAGTGGTCCGGCGGTGCCGCGGTCACCGTCGTGATCGCCGCCGACGGCTACCCGGGCAAGCCGCGCACCGGTGACGTCATCACCGGGGCCGAGCTCGAAGGCGTCCTGCACGCCGGCACCCGCCGCCGGGACGACGGCGCCGTCGTCTCCTCCGGTGGCCGCGTGCTCTCGGTCGTCGGCACCGGCAAGACGCTCAAGTCGGCGCGCAAGCACGCCTACGAAACCGTCGAGAAGGTCCACCTCGCGGGCTCCCACCACCGCACGGACATCGCGCTGAAGGCGGCGAACGGCGAGGTCGGCGCCCCGACGGCGAAACAGCGCGCCTGATTCCACGGATCGGGGGAACCAGCCGGGCACACTCTTCGTCCAAACTCAGGCTGCTGCCACACCCACGTTGGTAGCCTCGACGGGAGCCGGCCGGTCACTGTCCGTATGACGTCAGGGGAGAGCATGTCAGGACCCTCGTACGACCTCAGCTCGGCCGTCCCGGTGGCACCGGCGGCCGCGGACGTCCTGGTCCACCCGGACAAGCTCCTCGACGTCGCCCGGATCGTCGAAGAGCAGGCCAACGCCCTCGAAGACCAGCTGCTGACCCGGCTCGGCCAGCTGCGGATCGACGCGCCGTCCGCCGACGTGATCAGCACGCAGTCGGTCCAGGCCTGGAACACCCTGATCGCCGACGGCGACCGCTCCTACGCCGGCCAGGTCCGCGAATACGTCGCCGGCCTCAAGCGCCTGGTCGAGCAGCTGCGCGAAGCCGCGAAGGACTACAAGGTCAGCGAAGAGGAGAAGGCGGCGGTGTTCGGTGACCGCGGCAAGCACGGTGCGTAAGCGGATCGCCGGAGGCGTGCTCGCGACGGCGGCGCTCGCCGGCTGCTCCGCGGGCACCGAAGGCACGCCCTACCCGGTCGAGACGGCCGCCACGGCCGCGTCGCAGAGCGCCAAGGCCGCCCAGCTGCCGCAGCGGCCCGCCGACCTCTCGCTGCAGGGTGTCACCCTCTGCGAGATCTTCGCGCAGGTGCAGCTCGACTCGCTGAAGATCACCAGCCTCCCGCGGCAGGCGCCGGAGCAGGACGGCCCGACCTGCGTGTTCGACGCCGACGGCGCCGAGCCGGTGCACTCCTACCACGTGCGGGCGGTGTCGGCGGACCTCGACCAGTGGATCACCGGAAACCGCAAGAAGAACAGCATGACCACCGAGCCGAAGATCCTCGGTGGTTACCCGGCGCTGACGAACTACCGCGCGGCCGGCGACCCGGCCGACTGCGAGACCCTCGTCGGCGTCGCGAAGGGGCAGACGCTCGCCGTCCAGACCTTCGCCATCACCCGCGGCAAGCTCACGCAGCCGCAGCTGTGCGACATGTCGGCGCACGCCGCCGACCTGGCGCTGCAGTCCCTGAAAGCACGCAACTAGGGAGGGCGCGTGGAATTCTCCGAGCTCGCGGCCGGGATCCAGAACCACCGGTTCGACGGCTGGACCAACACCGCGATCGCCGACCAGATCACGCGGATGGTCAACGGTGACGGCACCGGCAGCATCGGCACCGCCGTCGACGCGCTGAAGGCCGTCGCGACCGCCCTCGCCCACACCGACCAGACGCTGCGCGCGCAGCTGCTCGAACTCGGCGTCGAATGGCAGAGCCAGGCCGGCGGCGCGGCGAGCCAGGTGTTCACCGAGCAGGCCGGCTTCTCCCAGGACGCCACCACGAAGGTCGCGCACGCCGCGGAAATGGTGTTCGAGCAGGGCGAGGCCTTCAACCGCACCAAGTACAAGCTGCCGGACGCCGAGACGGTCCGGAAGGGCGCGGGCGGCTTCACCCTCACCGACGGCCTGGTGAGCCTCATCGGCTTCGAGACCGACCACGCCCGGCAGGTCGAGGCCGCGAACGACGCCAAGGCCCAGGCCCAGCAGGCGTTGAACGAGTACGCCCAGCAGAGCGGCACCAACCTGCTCTCGACGCAGGCGCTGTCCGACCCGGAGTCGCTGAAGCTGGCCGCCCCGGGCATCACGCCGGGCGTGCTCGACGTCGCCGGAGCCGCGGTCGCGGTGACGCCGGACGGCGGCGTGAAGCCGGCTTCGGACAAGGTCCGCTCGGTGCACGTCGACCCGCCGGTGGTGCAGCCGGTGTCCCACACCGTGCACGCCGATCCGCCGACCCCGGCCTACGGCGTCGCGGCCCAGCAGCCGTCCCGGCCCGCGCAGCAGCAGCCGCCGCGCCAGACCAGCTCGGCCGCCGCGGCCGGCGCCCCGCCCGCCCAGCACACGACGCCGAGTTCGACGACGCCGTCGGGCGCGAAGCCGCCGACGGCGTCGCCCGGCCCCGGCTGGGTCCACACCCCGGGCCGCGGCACGTCCGGCGAGCAGTCCGGCCGCTTCACCCCCGGCCCGGGGACCGGAGGCCAGGGCGAACCGTTCTGCCCGCCGGGCGCACCCGGCGCGCAGCCGCCCGGCTCGGCCCCGGCGACGGCGCCGATCAAGTCGCTCGGCGGCGGTGGCGGCGGGACGCCCGGAGGCGCGACCGGCATCGACAGCTCCAGCGGCCGCGGCCCGGACGGCTTGCTGGCCAAGGGCCGCACGGTCGGCGCGATGCCGCAGGCCCCGCTCCAGCCCGGCCAGTACACCGGCGAACGCGGCTTCGTGGGGAAGCCCGGCGCGACCCCCGGCGACATCGGCGCCGGCGCGGCGGCGATCGGCGCGGGCGTGGCCGGCGGCGCGTTGAGCGGCGACAAGGACCGTGAGCGGCGCGACAAGAGCCAGCCGAAGGGCCCGGTGCGGCCGCTGCCGGTCGGCGAGCTGCCCGAGGAAGAGGCCGTCGCCCTGCGGAAGTCCGAGCAGATCAGCCCGAAGCAGAAGCCCGGCGAGGCGAAGTTCCTGTCCGAGGCGGCCCCGCAGGAGGACGACGCCGAGCACGTCCGCCGCTACGGCGTCGACGACCAGGACCTGTTCGCCGACCAGCGGATGGTTTCCCCCGACGTGCTCGGTGACCACGGCGGGGATGTGCGCTGACCGTGTCGCTCGTCCTGTCGGCCCTCGAGTTCGACGTGCTCTGGGAGTCCTTCGAACTGCCCCGCCGGCACGTCGCGCTGGACGTGCCGAGCGACGGAACCACCACCACCGAACGGCGCGAGCTGGTCGACTCGGCCTGGGCGTCGCTGAGCGAGCGGCGGCTGGCCCGCAACCGGCGGGTGTCCGGCGAGCTCGCCGACCTGCTGCACCTGCTGGCGCGCCCGCAGCTCGGGATCGACGTGTGGGTGTGGGCGGAACGCGAGATCCGCGGCCGCGCGGTCAGCCTGCGCGGCCAGGCGGCGCTGGCGGTGGTGGACCACGGCGAGGTCTGGCTGATCCCGGCCACCGAAGACGGCCTCGCCGAGGCGGCGGTCTCGGTGGCGGGCGACCTGGGGCCGGGCATCGGCCAGACGGTCAGCCTGCCCTACGACGTCGTCACCTCCGCCGACGCGGCGGCGAAGGGTGACGCGAAGGCGCTGGTCACGGCGTTGGAGGACCGCGGGATACCGCTGTTCCAGGCCCAGGAGCTCTCGGGCATGCTGCTGGGCCAGGAGGCCCGCGGCCAGTTCGGCGCGGAACGCACCTCGCGCGACGGCGTGGTGCACCGGGCGGGCCGGGTGGTGGCGTTCTTCGACACGGACGCGGGCCGCTACCTGTTCCAGGTGGGCCGCGATCGCGACGGCCGCGAATGGGCCACCGTCACCCCGGCGGACAACGCCCTGCTCGCCACGCGGATCCGCGAACTGATCGCGGAGGCCTGATCCCCGCCGGGTGGAAGTTGGCCGGGAACCGTACGCGCGTCCCTCGGGAAGTCATAAAGTAAGCGCGGGAACCGTCCTGGTCGTGACGACGTCCGATCGGGCGGAGACAAGTTTCCGAAGGGGATGACGAACCGTGCCTGTCTACGACCCGGACTCGATGGCCATCGCGGCCCGCCAGGTGGAGAAGCTGAAGGACGAGTTCGAAAAGTCCAAGCAGAAGGTCACCGGCCTGGACCACGAGAAGGAAAGCCCCTTCGGCGGCATGGACGAAACGGGCGACGCGCACGGCGCGGTCGGCAAGTTCAAGGACGGCGTGCACAACCAGTTCGACGCCGCGGGCAAGCACATGGAGGCGCTGGGGTTCGCCATGCGCAAGGCCGCCGGCCTGATCGCCGAAACCGACCAGGTCGGCGCGAGTGACCTGAAACTGCACGTCGACAAGTAAGCGGGGGCACCAGAGTGGGTTTGAACGGGGGCGGCGCCGGAACGCCGGACAACTGGGCGGCCTTCATGAAGAAGGTCGACCAGGTCGAAAAGGTCGATTTGGGAAAAATCACCGCGGCGGCCGCGCAGTTCCGCGAGGCGGGCAAGAACGCCGGTGACCACAACGCTTCCCTGAAGAGCTCCACCGACGCACTGGACGCGCAGGTGTGGGCCGGGCCCGCGGCCGACCAGTTCTTCACCTACGTCCGCCAGGTCCGCGACGC
>NZ_MUMI01000250.1:0-202 GCF_002155975.1 Amycolatopsis kentuckyensis | reverse complement strand
CCGGCTTCGACGGCGACGTGACGGGCTTGCAGGCCCAGGCCGACACGGCGATCAAGGCGTCGCAGAAGCTGATGTCCCAGCAGATCGAGGGCGGCTACGACCAGGTCCCGCTGCCGAGCAGCTCGGCCTCGGCTCCCAAGAGCACGGGCGGCATCCACAGCAACGGCTCCTCCCACGGCGGCGGCGGCGGCGGAGGCGGCGG
>NZ_MUMI01000025.1 GCF_002155975.1 Amycolatopsis kentuckyensis | reverse complement strand
CGTCCGAGCGGCTGGCGAAGGTGACCGTCGGCAACCCGGCGTCCGAAGGCGTCCGGATGGGCGCGCTGGCCAGCCTGGAGCAGCGCGAGGAGGTCCGGCGGTCGCTGAAGGCGCTGCTGGACGCCGGGAGCGTCGTGTTCGGCGACCCGGAAAATGTCTCGGTGGTCGACGCCGACGCCGAGCGCGGCGCCTTCATCTCGCCGGTGCTGCTCAAGGCAGACCCCGAACGCTCCGAGCCGCACGAGGTCGAGGCGTTCGGCCCGGTCTCGACGCTGATGCCGTACACGTCCACCGGGCAGGTCGTCGACTTCGCCGCGCGCGGCGGCGGCAGCCTGGCCGGATCCGTCGTCTCCGCGGACAAGGAGTTCGTGCGCGAGGTCGTGCTCGGTGCGGCACCGTTCCACGGACGGCTGCTGGTGCTCGACGCGGAGGACGCCAAGGAGTCCACCGGGCACGGTTCGCCGATGCCGCAGCTGGTCCACGGCGGCCCGGGCCGCGCGGGCGGCGGCGAGGAGATGGGCGGCATCCGGGGCGTGCTGCACCACATGCAGCGCACCGCGGTGCAGGGCTCACCGGCCGTGCTCTCCGCGGTGACCGGCCGCTGGGTCACCGGCGCGCCGCGGACCGAAGGCGTCCACCCGTTCCGGAAGTCCCTGGCCGAGCTGCGCATCGGCGACTCGGTGGTGGCCGGGCCGCGGGTCGTTTCCCAGGAAGACGTCGACCACTTCGCCGAGTTCACCGGCGACACGTTCTACGCGCACACCGACCCGGAAGCCGCGGCGGCCAACCCGCTGTTCGGCGGGATCGTCGCGCACGGCTACCTGGTCGTCTCGTTCGCCGCGGGCCTGTTCGTCTCGCCCGAGCCGGGCCCGGTGCTGGCCAACTACGGCCTGGAGAACCTGCGGTTCCTCACCCCGGTCAAGGTCGGCGACTCGCTGACCGTGACGCTCACCGCCAAGCAGATCACCCCGCGGATCGACCAGGAGTACGGCGAGGTCCGCTGGGACGCCGACGTCACCAACGCCGAGGGCGAGTCCGTGGCCAAGTACGACGTCCTGACGCTGGTGTCGAAGGAGCAGCCGTGACCGCCACCGTATCGCTGGAAGAGCACTTCGAGCACACCATCGAGCGCGACCAGCGGATCGAGCCGCGCGACTGGGTGCCCGAGGGCTACCGAAAGACGATGATCCGGCAGATCGCGCAGCACGCGCACTCGGAGATCATCGGCATGCAGCCGGAGGGCAACTGGATCACGCGGGCGCCGTCGCTGCGGCGCAAGGCGATCCTGCTGGCCAAGGTCCAGGACGAGGCCGGCCACGGGCTCTACCTGTACTCCGCGGCGGCGACGCTGGGCGCGGACCGCGCGGACCTGACCGACAAGCTGATCACGGGCAAGCAGAAGTACTCGTCGATCTTCAACTACCCGACGCTGACCTTCGCCGACGTCGGCGTGATCGGCTGGCTGGTCGACGGCGCCGCGATCTGCAACCAGGTGCCGCTGTGCCGGTCTTCGTACGGGCCGTACGCGCGGGCGATGATCCGGATCTGCAAGGAGGAGTCCTTCCACCAGCGGCAGGGCTACGAGCTGCTGATGACGATGATGAAGGGCACCGAGCAGCAGCGGGAGATGGTCCAGGAGGCCGTCAACCGCTGGTGGTGGCCGTCGCTGATGATGTTCGGCCCGCCGGACGCCGATTCGCCGAACACCGCGCAGTCGATGGCGTGGAAGATCAAGCGCCACACCAACGACGAGCTGCGGCAGCGGTTCGTGGACATGTCGGTGCCGCAGGCCGAGGCCCTCGGCGTCACATTCCCGGACCCTGCCCTCGAGTGGAACGCCGAGCGGGGGCACTACGACTTCGGCGCGGTCGACTGGGACGAGTTCAAGAACGTGCTGAAGGGCAACGGACCCTGCAACGCGCAACGGATCGCGCACCGGCGCCGGGCGCACGAAGACGGCGCGTGGGTGCGGGAAGCCGCCGTCGCCCACGCCGCGAAGAACGAGGAGCGCAAGTGACCGACCTGACGGCCGAAGGCGGCCACGGCGCCGTCCCCCTGGAAGGCGTCCCCGCCGCCCCGGGGCCGGTCAAGCACGACTGGCCGCTGTACGAGGTGTTCGTCCGCGGCAAGCGCGGGCTGAACCACGTGCACGTCGGATCGCTGCACGCGGCCGACGACCAGATGGCCCTGCACCACGCGCGCGACCTCTACACGCGGCGCAACGAAGGCGTGTCGATCTGGGTCGTGCGCGCGGCGGACATCACGGCTTCGTCGCCGGACGAGAAGGACCCGTTCTTCGCGCCCAGCGGAGACAAGGTCTACCGGCACCCGACGTTCTACGACATTCCCGAGGATGTGCCGCACATATGAGTTTCGACAACGTGTACGAGGCCATCACCGAGGAGAACGACGCCCGCTGGGCGTTCGGCACCGGCTTCGAAGACCCGCTGTCCGGAATGGACACTTCGGTGCCGTCCGGTGTGGACGGTACGCGACTGGCCGCCTACTGCCTGATGCTGGGCGACGACGCGCTGATCTTCTCCCACCGGCTCCAGGAGTGGTGCACCAACGCGCCCGAGCTGGAGGACGAGGTCGCGATCGCCAACATCGCCCTGGACCTGCTGGGGCAGGCGCGCCTGCTGCTCGCCCGCGCCGGCAAGGCCGACGGCTCTTCGCGCACGGAGGACTCGCTCGCCTTTCTCCGCGCCGAGAACGAGTTCCGCAACGTCCGGCTCGCGGAGCTGGGCGGCGGCCACTTCGGGCACCTGATCGCGCGCCTGTTCGTGTTCTCGACGTGGCGGCTGGCGCTGTTCCAGCGGCTGGAATCGTCGGTGGACCCGGTGCTGGCCGCGATCGCGGACAAGGGCGTCAAGGAACTGACCTACCACCGCGACTACGCCGCGCAGTGGCTGGTCCGCCTCGGCGACGGGACGCCGTTGTCGCACGCGCGGATGCAGGAAGGCCTGGACGAGGCCTGGCCGTACGTGGGGGAGCTGTTCCGCACGCACCCCACGGAGTTCGTGGACGCGGCTTCGCTGCGCCCCGAGTTCGATGCGGTGCTGGACCAGGCTCTTGCGGCGGCGACCCTAGTGCGGCCGTCGTCGGGCGAGCTGGCCGGCGTCTCGGGCCGGACCGGCCGCGACGGCGTCCACACCGAGTCTTTCGGGTTCCTGCTGGCGGAGCTGCAGAGCGTGGCCCGGGCGATGCCGGACGCCCGGTGGTGACCGCCGCGGCCGTGGCGGCCACGGTCACCGACCCCGAGCTGCCGATGCTGACGCTGGCGGACCTGGGCGTGCTGCGCTCGGTGTCCGAGTCCGAGGGCCGCGTGGTCGTCGCGATCACGCCGACGTACACGGGCTGCCCGGCGATGGACACCATGCGCGACGACCTGGAGCACGCGCTGGTTTCGGCGGGCTACCCGGACGTCGAGATCCGGACGCAGCTGTCGCCGGCGTGGACGTCGGACTGGATTTCGGCGTCGGGGCGCCGCAAGCTCGCCGAAGCCGGGATCGCGCCGCCGGGTGCCGCGCCCCGCCGGTCGGGCCCGATCCCGCTGACGCTTTCCGCACCGGTGTCCGCGGTCCGCTGTCCTTTGTGCGGGTCGGCGGACACCGAAGAGCAGTCCCGTTTCGGCGCGACGGCGTGCAAGGCGCTGCGGCGCTGCCGCGCGTGCCTGGAGCCGTTCGAGCACGTCAAGGAGATTTAAGGTGGCGCGGTTCCACGAGTTGACGGTGGCCGGGGTCGAGCGGCTGTGCGACGACGCGGTCGCGGTGACCTTCGACGTGCCTTCGTCGCTGGCTGCGGAGTACGCGTTCAAACCGGGCCAGTCGCTGACGCTGCGGCGCTCGATCGACGGCCGCGACGAGCGCCGGTCGTACTCGATCTGCGCCCCGGCGGGCGCGGCCCCCAGGGTCGGCGTCCGCCTGGTCCCGGACGGCTTCTTCTCGTCGTGGCTGGTGAACGAGGTCCGCGCGGGCGACACGGTGGAGGTGGCCCCGCCTTCCGGTTCGTTCACGCCGGACCTGTCGGCGGGCGGCCACCACGTCCTGATCGCGGCGGGGTCGGGCATCACGCCGGTGCTGTCGATCGTGTCGTCGCTGCTGAAGTCGTCCACGGCAACGGTGACGGTGCTGTACGGCAACCGCCGCACGGACACGGTGATGTTCGCGGACGAGCTGGCGGACCTGAAGGACAGCGCCCCGTCCCGGCTCGAGCTGATCCACGTGCTGTCGCGCGAGCCCCGCGAGGCGGAGCTGTTCACGGGCCGCCTGGACGTCCCGAAGCTGCGCGCGCTGTTCTCCTCGCTGGTGCCGGTGGAGTCGGTGGACCACTGGTGGCTGTGCGGCCCGTTCGAGATGGTCTCGGGAGCGCAGGAGCTGCTGGCGTCCCTGGGCGTGCCTGCGTCGAAGGTGCATCAGGAGCTGTTCTACGTGGACACCCCACCGGCCCCGGTGGAGCACCTCGACCCGGCGGTGGCGGGCGAGTCCTCGGAGGTCGCGGTGATCCTGGACGGCCGTTCGACACCGATGACGCTGCCGCGCTCGTCATCGGTGCTGGACGGGGCCCAGAAGTTCCGCCCGGACCTGCCGTTCGCCTGCAAGGGCGGGGTGTGCGGAACGTGCCGGGCGCGCGTCACCGAGGGCAAGGTGGACCTACGGCGCAACTTCGCACTGGAGCAGGCGGAGATCGAGGCGGGCTTCGTGCTGACGTGCCAGTCGTACCCGGTCTCGGAAACGCTCACCGTCGATTTCGACGCCTGAGCCTTCAGAGGAGATCGGACTCGTCGGCGTCCACGAAGCCCCAGTCGCGGGCCACGCGGGTCAAGGCGTGGGAGGCCCAAGTGCGTCGCTCGGTGCGGCCGAATCTGATCGGGGCCACCACGGTCGCCGCGCCCTCCGGACCCGGCAGTCCGGTCGGCTTCCCGAACACCGAGAGGTCGGCAACGGCAGACAGGCTGGTGTCCGCCTTGACGTGCAGTTCGACCGCCGGTGGCGCCAGCAGCGCGGCGTACTCGGGATTGGGGACGAGCGCACCGGGCACCACGAGGGTCGCGGTGTGCCACGCCGCGGTCCACAGTTCCACGATCTCGTTCGCCGTCACCCGGAGACCGGCGGCGGTGCCGTCCGGACGCGCCGAGGCCCACGCCGCGAAGTTCGCCTGGAACTCGACGGAAACCGTGACCGTCCACGGCCGGCCGGTGGGAAGCAGGATGCGCGCGACCGCGCGCACGGCGGTGCTCCCGCCGGCCGGACTGCGCACGGTGTAGTCGTACCGGGCGTCCCGGACGGTCTGGCGGACGTCCGGCCCGCTCGCCCGTTCCCACCGGGCCGGCGCGGTCCGGGCCCGCCGAAGAAGAGACAACGCCGGGAGGAGCGTGCTGATCGGAGCTTCCGGGAGCGCCGCTTCGATCAGGTCGCGGGTTCGCCGGCTGATCTCGGCGTCGTCGTCGAGCTGCCACGGCAGGGTGGCGACGGCGCGCACCGTCAGATCCGCCGGCCCGGCCACCGGGAGCCGGAGGGCCTCCCGGCCGGTCCTGCTCAGCCGGGGCGTGGGCTTCCACCGCGCCGGCTGCGTTGCGGTATCGCGGTCCAGGAGACCTTCATGCCAGGCTCCGCCGTCGAGGACGGCCATGCGGGTGGCATCGGTGAGGTCCGTGACCGGAAATCCGGGTCCGTCCGGGAATCCCGGCAAAGCCGAAAGGTCCTCCCACACCGGCTCGGCGACCACCACGGCCGGCTTGCCGGCGACCGCGCAGATCACCGCGCCGCCGGTGAAATGCTGGACGAAGCCGGGTCCCTCGGGGTAGGCCCGGCCGGTGGGCGCACCCAAGCGGCTTCCGGCTCGCCGAGCGGCTTTCTCGAACGCTCGCTCGGTTCGTGGATCGGCGCCTTCGCCGACCCGGATGGCGGGCGTGCCGGGCACCGTCACGGAGCCGGCGTTCCCCACCTGGATCACGACCCCGTTGACGTCCCCGGTGACCACGTTCCGGACGGCCGGGGCCGGCCGCGGCGTCACCGGGCCGGGAGGCCGCACCTGCCGCGGCTGCAGCACCGGAATGGCACCCAGCGGCGGCCGGACGAATTCGGGCTGGTTCGTCAGCATGCGCAGGAGCCGTTCGGCGCCTTCGACGGTGAAGTCCGTGACCGCGTACACCGTCGAAGTGGCCGGGGCCAGGAAGTCCGGCACGTCGTCCGGGCCGCGGCCTGGCAGCAGGACGGGCACGAACCGGTTCAGCGCGTTCCGGTCGGCGTAGAACGCCTCGCGGATCAGCCGGGCTTCCCACTGGACGCCGCGTTCCTCGTCGGCGCCGCCGCGGCCCTCGGCGCCGCGGCGGTAGGCGGGGGAGGCGATCACCAGGACGTGGTCGGCTTCCCGGATCTGCCCGGCCACCCACAACGCCCGGTCCCGGCGCTCGTGGGCCTCGCTCAGATCGAGCTCGGCGTCGACCCCGCAGGACCGCAGGAACTCCCAGAGCCGCAGCACGGACTCCTGGTGGGACGGGTCGCCCGGCTCCTCGGCGTACGAGAGGAACGCTCGGGTCACGCCGCGCCACCCGTGCCGCGTTCCCGGCGCAGCGCATCGGCTCCGGCCACGCGCACCTCCCCACCTCGTCCACGCGAGGGAGGGATTCTACCGACTCGGTGAGCGCCGGTCAGAGCCTGCGGCGCCGGCGTCGGCGGGGCCGCGGTTCGGTCGCCGGGTCCTCCGGCGGCTCTTCCCGGGGTGCCGGGTCCGTCAGGCCCAGCATCTCCGCCGCCAGCTGCTGGGAGCTCGCGAACATGCCCGTGGGGGCCTCGCTCGCCCGGCGCAGCGCCGACGGGCGGAGGCGGTTGTAGCCGCGGACCGTCACCGGCCTGCGGGCGCGCAGGTCGTACGCCTTCTCCTCGGCCAGTTCCGCGGCCAGCTCGCGGTCGACCAGGATCGTGCCCGGCCGGGCCACCGACGTCAGGCGGGCCGCCAGGTTGACCACCGAGCCGTAGACGTCGCCGAACCGCGACAGGATGCGGCCCGACGCCATGCCCGCGCGGACCGCCGGCAACGTCTCGTCCGCCGACGTGCGCTCGGTCAGCGTCAAGGCGATCTCCGCCGCGTCGACCGCGGCGTCCGCCACGAACAGGACTTCGTCGCCGATCATCTTCACCACGCGGCCGTGGTGCTCGGCGATCACCTCCGTGGCCAGCGTCTCGAACGCGTCGAGCACGCGGCTCAGCTCGTCTTCGCCGATCTGGCGCGTCAGGCGCGTGTAGCCCACCATGTCGACGAACCCGACCACCTCGGTGCGGGTCTCCAGGTGCTCGTCCGGCGCCGCGAACGCGCGCCCCGCGTAGGCCGCCAGGTGGCGGCGCCAGACGAAGTTCTGGACCTGCTCCAGCTCCGGCAGCAGCCGGTCGACCAGGCGCGTCACCTGGCGCTCGCTGCGGCCGAGCTCCGGCTGTTCCCTGATCAGCCGGAACAGCATGTCGACCTGCCACTCGGCCAGCCGCGACAGGTGCTGGCCGAGCGCGCGCGTCACCGAGACCTCGATGCTCGGGTCGATCAGCCCCGACTGCACCAGCTGGTCCGCGGTCCGCATCGCCTCGACGTCGGCGTCGGTGAAGACGACCTCGTCGTCGCGCACGGTCGCGAACCCCAGCGCGCGCCAGAGCCGGCGTGACCGCTCGTCGGGCACGCCGGCCTTTTCCGCCACTTCGAGCCGGGTGTACTTCCGCCGGCCGCCGAGCAGGACGCGTTCGAGCCGCTGCTGAAGTTCCTCGCCCGGATCGGTCACGTCAGGTCGTGTGGACGATCAGCACGTCCACGCCGGACTTGCGCGCCACCTCGGACGGGACCGAGCCCAGGATCCGGCCGGCGATCGTGTTCAGCCCGCGGTTGCCGACCACCAGCAGGTCGGCTTCGCGCTCCTTGACCACCTTGCGCAGCGAGTCGACCGGGTCGCCCTTGACCGCGACCGTGTCGATCTTCTCGGCGCCCGCCCGGGCCGCGCGGTCCCGCGCCGACTGCAGGGTGTCTTCGGCCGGGGCCGAGCCGACGACCTGGTACGCCTCTTCGCCGAGGACGTCCTGGGCCTTGTCGACGTCGGACTGGCTCGCCGGGTAGAACGCACACGCGATGACGAGCGTGGCGCCCGCGTCGCCGGCCACCGCCGCCGCGCGGTCCACCGCCGCGAACGAGGACTCCGAGCCGTCCGTGCCCACCACCACGGTCCGATATGCCGCACCCATGCGCAAAACCTCCAGGTGATCCCGCGTGAGCAGGGACGATAGCCGGTCGGTACCGACCGCGCAGGCTCGTCCGCGCCCGTGTCGGGTGGAAGGTTACTCGCCAGTCGCTTTCTGCGCTCCGCTCGCCCGCGGAGCCGGCTTCGGCGCCGCTTTGGCGGGCCCGGCGGCGCCGGGCTTGGTGGCCGGCTTGGCCCCGGGCTTCGGCTTCGGCACGTCGGAAGCGCGGATCCGGATCGTCTCCTCGACGTCGGTGACCCGGACCGTCGTCTCGGTGCCGTCCCCGGCGTCCGGCTTCGGGTCCGCCACCAGGTCGGCCTTGACGTCGGCGGGCACCTTCACGTCGTCGCCGAGGACGGTGTGCGCCTCGGCCAGCACCGCCCGCGCCGCGCGCACCTGCTCGGCCAGCCCGCCGCGCACCTTCCGCAGCGCGTCGACCCGCTCGTTCGCCTGGGTGATCCGCCGGTTGGATTCCTCCGTGGCGGACGTCACGCGGCGCCGAGCCTCGTCGGCGGCTTCCGCGAGCCGGGCGTTGGCCTCGGTGATCGAGTCCTGACGGCGCTTGTTGGCCTCCGCGACCGACTCCCGCTGACGGCGGTCGATGTCGGCCTTCGCGGCCTTCTCCTCTTCGAGGACCTTCGCGCGGATGTCGGCGGCGTCCTGCGTGGCCTCCTGGACGCGCCGGGCGGCCTCGGCCTTGCTCGCCGCCTCCTGCTCGGCCAGCACCCGCATCGCCTCGGTGCGGCGCGAGGCCATCGCGATCTCGAAGTCCTCTTCGACCTTGGTGCGCCGCTCCTGCGACTCGGTGTCGAGGCGCTTGCGCTCCGCCTCGGCCTCGTCGGTGATCTTCTTGGCCTGCGCGCGGGCGTCTTCGAGGACCTTCCGGTGCTCGGCCTCCATCTCCTTGCGGCGGAGGTCGAGCTCGGTGAGCAGCTGCTCGTAGCGGGCCCGCATGGCGCTGGCGTCCGTCTCGGCCTTGGCCCGGATGTGCCCGGCCTCGGCTTCGGCGCGGGCGCGCGTGTCGGCGGATTCGTCCTGCGCCAGCCGCAACATGCGCTGCAGCCGTTCGGACAGGCCTTCGACGCTCGTCGGCGGCTGCGCCAGCCGGTCGACCTGCCCGCGCAGGTCCGCGATCTCGCCGCGCGCGATCTCCAGCTGGCGGGCGAGGTCCCCCGCCTGCGCGATGGCGGCGTCCCGATCCGCGGTGAGCATCTTCAGATCGGCGTCCAGCCGTTCGAGGTGCTCGTCGACCTGCGCTCGGCTGTACCCGCGCTTCGCCACGTCGAAGCCGGCTCCCAGCGGCACAAGCTCCCGTTCATCGCCAAGGCTCATGGGGCCTACCGTAGCCGCAGTCCGGTCACGGAAGGGTGAGCACCCGTGCCGTGCGCCGAACGCGCCGTCTCCCGCGGCGAAAGGAACCGCCGGAAACCAGTGGTTCTCCGGCGGTTTCCGACGCCACGACCGGGCCTCAGGCGCCGCGGAACGCGTTGATGCCCTCGATGTGCTTCGCGCGCTTCTCTTCGTCGCGGACGCCGAGGCCTTCCTGCGGCGCGAGCGCGAGCACGCCGACCTTGCCCTGGTGCGCGTTGCGGTGCACGTCCAGCGCGGCCTGCCCGGTCTCCTCGAGCGCGTAGGTCTTGGAGAGCGTCGGGTGGATCAGCCCCTTCGCGATCAGCCGGTTCGCTTCCCATGACTCGCGGTAGTTCGCGAAGTGGGAGCCGATGATCCGCTTCAGGTTCATCCACAGGTAGCGGTTGTCGTACTGGTGCAGGTACCCCGACGTCGAAGCGCACGTGACGATCGTGCCGCCCTTGCGCGCGGCGTAGACGGAAGCGCCGAAGGTCTCCCGGCCCGGGTGCTCGAACACGATGTCGGGATCGTCGCCGCCGGTCAGCTCGCGGATCTTCGCGCCGAAGCGCTGCCACTCCTTCGGGTCCTGCTCGGTCTCGTTCTTCCAGAACTTGTAGTCCTCGGCGCTGCGGTCGATGATCAGCTCGGCGCCGAGCTTCCGGCAGATCGCCGCCTTCTCGGGGCTGGAGACGACGCACACGGGGATGGCGCCGCCGTTCAGCGCGTACTGAGTCGCGTAGGAGCCGAGGCCGCCCGACGCGCCCCAGATCAGGACGACGTCGCCCTGCTTCATGTCCGCGCCGTTGCGCGAGACGAGCTGGCGGTAGGCGGTGGAGTTGACGAGACCGGGGGAGGCGGCCTCTTCCCAGGTCAGGTGGTCCGGCTTCGGCATCAGCTGGTTGGCCTTGACCAGCGCGATCTCGGCGAGGCCGCCGAAGTTCGTCTCGAAGCCCCAGATCCGCTGCTCGGTGTCGAGCATGGTGTCGTTGTGCCCGTCGGGGCTCTCGAGCTCGACGTTCAGGCAGTGCGCGACGACCTCGTCGCCCGGCTTCCAGTTGTGCACGCCGACGCCGGTCCGGAGAACGACGCCGGACAGGTCCGAGCCGACGACGTGGTACGGCAGGTCGTGCCGCTTGGCCAGCGGCGAGAGCTTCCCGTACTTCTTCAGGAACTTGAACGTCGGGATCGGCTCGAAGATCGACGTCCACACGGTGTTGTAGTTGATGGCGCTCGCCATCACCGCGACCAGCGCCTCGCCGGGCCCCAGCTCGGGCACGGGGACGTCGTCGACGTGCAGCGACTTGCGCGGGTCCTTGTCCCGGCTTTCGAGGCCTTCGAACATGTCGACCTCGTCGGCGTGCACGGTCACCCCGCGGTAGCTCTCGGGCACGGGCAACGAGCCGACCGCGGCGGACTCGCCGTTCAGGATGGCCTGCTGGATCTCGCCGAGCTGCGTCATCGGTTCCTCCGCGGAGATGGGGGGCGTTGGCGGCAGAAATTACTCGCCGGTAACACGCGCCCACAACTGTACGAGACGGACAGCACGATTACACGCCGAACTGTGACCGGCCCGTCTTGACCGGCTGGCCAGTCAAGCGGATCATCGATGTCGGGTACACCCACCCGACCAGCAGTTTCACCGACGGAGGTGAGCACGAATGAGTGAAGTCTCTACGCGCGCGTGGACCCGGCCACACGATTGGGCCGAGGTCGTCATCGGGGTGGTCGCCGCTCTTTCACCCCTTTGGCTGAGCACGGACACGACCGCGATGTGGACGATGGTCGTCCTGGGCGCGCTGATCGCACTCGACGGCCTGGTTTCGCTGGCGATGCCGGGCATGGTCTACGGCGAAGGCATCCAGATCGCGCTCGGCGTGCTGCTCTTCATCGCGCCGTGGGTGATGGGGTACACGGAGTTCAACGGCGCGTCCTGGACGTCCTGGATCGCCGGGGTGCTGACGGTCATCGCCGGCGCGGCAGCGATGCCGGTCGCGAACGCCGCGCACCGCACGGCCGGGCAGCACTGACGACGCAGGAGGCACGGGAATGACCGAGGATTCGGCGAAGGAGCGCATCCTGTGCGCCGCCGAGGCGCTCTTCGCCGAGTCCGGCTTCGACGCCACCCCGACTTCGCGCATAGCGGAGCGGGCCGGGGTGCCGAAGGGACTGGTGCACTACTACTTCCGCCACAAGTCCGACCTGCTCACGGCGCTGGTCGCCCGGTTGCCCGACGAGCGCATCGAGCCGGCGGTGGTGGTGGTCCCGGGTGACTTGGCGGGCAGCTTGCGGCGCTTGGTCCGCGAGCTGGACCACCGGTTCAGCAGGTCACTGGGGCTGTCGCACCTGTTGTGGCGCGAGGCGGACACGCACCACGTGGTCCGCGACGCGCTGCACGAGCGGTTCCAGGTCCTGGTCCGCCAGGTCCGCGCGGTGATCGTGGCGGCAACGGGCGGCGGGTTGCCGACGGCCGACGTGGATCGGGCGTCGGGTCTGCTGGCGCGTGCGGTGAGCCACCGGCATGCGACGGCCCGGCATTCGGATGACGACCTGCCGGCGGAGTTCGACGGGGAGCTGACGTTCATCGCGGACGCGCTGTCGTCGAAGGCCGCGCCCGCGTAGCCGGGCCGTACTGGTCCGGCCGACGGCGCCTGCTCGGCTGGGCGCGCCTGCTTGGCCCGGGGCCCGGGTGCGCTTGGCCGGGTTGGGCGCTTGGTCGGCTGGCGTCTGCTGAGCTGGGGCGCGCCTGCTCGGCTGGGGCGCCGTGGTCTGGCTGGGCGCGCCCGCTCGCCTGGGTTGGGCGCCTGGCCGGGTCGCCCCGGTCCGGATGGGCGCTTGCCCGGCTGGGTGGGGCGGTTGGCTGGCTCGGCTGAGCGCCGCGTGGCCGGGCTGCGTACCTGGCCGACCAACCATGCGCGCGTGCGCTCTCGGGCCACCGGGCGGTTGCGCCCGCTCTTGGGCACCTGGCGCCGTCCGGCGTGCACGCCATCGGGGCGGTGCCCGAGCTGTTGCCCGGATCCGGATCGGGGCGGCGGCCTCAGCTGTTGCCCGGGTGGCGGTGCTCATCGGCGTGCCGGCCGCGCGCCCGCTTCTTGTCACGGGCGTGCGGCTCCGCGCCGGTCCTTTGTGCCGAAATCCTTGCTCCGGGCCGGGTCAGTGCGCCGTTGCGTTCTTGGCCGGTTCGACCAGCTCCACCAGGACGCCGCCCGCGTCCTTCGGGTGGACGAAGTTCACCCGGCTGTTCGATGTTCCCCTCTTCGCCTCCTCGTAAAGCATGCGCAGGCCTTTTTCGCGCAGGGCCGCCGCCGCGGCGTCCACATCGGACACGCGGTAGGCCAGCTGCTGCAGCCCGGGGCCGCTCTTGGCCAGGAACTTGCCGATCGCCGAGTCCTCGCGCAGCGGGGCCAGCAGCTGGATCTGCGTCTCCGTGCCCGCCGTTCCCGGGGCGCGGAGCATCGCCTCGCGTACCCCCTGCTCCTCGTTCACCTCCTCGTGCGCGACCTCCAGGCCGAAGTGCGCGCGGTGGAACTCGATGGCCGCGTCCAGGTCCGGGACCGCGATGCCGACGTGGTCGATGGCCGTCACGAACGGCCGCAGGGCGTCATTCATGGAGGCAGGATAGGGGGCCCGCGCGCCGCTTCGAGGCGGAATCGGCGCGTGCCCCGCCTCACACTGGCTCCATCAAGAAGCCCTGCTCCCGGGTATGGTCGGGAAAACTGCCCATGCGCCGATGCTTGGAGGACGCCGTGTCCGGTTCCGTGATCCTGGGTGCCGCCCGTACGCCGATCGGGCGCCTGCTGGGCTCCCTCAAGGACTTCACGGGTGCTCAGCTGGGCGGGGTCGCGATCAAGGCGGCCCTCGAACGCGCCGGCGTCGCCCCGGACGCGGTGCAGTACACGATCATGGGCCAGGTGCTGACCGCCGGCGCCGGCCAGATCCCGGCGCGCCAGGCCGCTGTCGCCGCGGGCATCCCGATGAACGTGCCCGCGCTGACGATCAACAAGGTCTGCCTCTCCGGCCTCGACGCCATCGCGCTCGCCGACCAGCTCATCCGCGCCGGCGAGTTCGACCTCGTCGTCGCCGGTGGCCAGGAGTCGATGACCCAGGCGCCGCACCTGCTGCCCAAGTCCCGCTCCGGCTTCAAGTACGGCGACACCACGCTCGTCGACCACATGGCCTACGACGGTCTCTTCTGTGCCTTCGACCAGGTCGCCATGGGCTCCTCGACGGAGAAGTACAACGCCCGCTACGGCGTCACCCGCGAGCAGCAGGACGCGTTCTCCGCCCGCTCCCACCAGCGCGCCGCCGAGGCGATCAAGAACGGCTACTTCGCCGACGAGATCGCGCCCGTCTCCATCCCGCAGCGCAAGGGCGACCCGGTCGTCTTCGACACCGACGAGGGCGTCCGCGGCGACACCACCGCCGAAGGCCTCGCCAAGCTGCGCCCCGCCTTCGCCTCCGACGGCACCATCACCGCGGGCTCGGCCTCGCAGATCTCCGACGGCGCCGCCGCCGTGATCGTGGCCAGCAAGGCGAAGGCCGAGGAACTCGGCATCACGCCGCTCGCCGAGATCGGCGCGCACGGTGTCGTCGCCGGGCCCGACGCGAGCCTCCACGAGCAGCCGTCGAACGCCATCCTCGCCGCGCTGGCGAAGGCGAACCTCACCGCCGACGCGCTCGACCTCGTCGAGATCAACGAAGCCTTCGCCGCCGTCGGGCTCGTCTCCACCGAGAAGCTCGGCCTCGACCCGGAGAAGGTCAACGTCAACGGCGGCGCCATCGCGCTCGGCCACCCGATCGGCGCCTCCGGTGCCCGGCTCGCCGTGCACCTGATCCACGAGCTGCGCCGCCGCGGTGGCGGGCTCGGCGCCGCCGCGCTGTGCGGTGGCGGCGGCCAGGGCGACGCCCTCCTGCTGCGGGTGCCGTCGGCGTAAGTGGCCGGCCCACTCGACCTCGACGACCTCGTCGGCCGCGCGCGGGACGGACAACCCCGTGCCGTCGCGCGGCTGCTGTCGCTCGTCGAGGACGCCCACCCCCGCGTCGCGGAGATCGCCCGGGCACTGACCCCGCACACCGGGCGGGCCCGGGTCGTCGGGCTCACCGGACCACCCGGTGTCGGCAAGTCGACTTCGACATCGGCGCTGCTCACCGCGTTGCGCGCGGAGGGCAAGCGGGTCGGGGTGCTCGCCATCGACCCGTCTTCGCCGTTTTCGGGCGGAGCGCTGCTCGGCGACCGGATCCGGATGACCGAACACGCCACCGACCCCGGCGTGTTCATCCGCTCGATGGCCACCCGCGGGCACCTCGGCGGGCTCTCGTGGGCGACCCCGCAGGCGGTGCGCGTCCTGGACGCGGCCGGTTTCGACGTCGTGCTGATCGAGACCGTCGGCGTCGGGCAGTCCGAAGTGGACGTCGTGAAACTCGCCGACACCACGGTGGTGCTGCTCGCCCCGGGCATGGGCGACGGCATCCAGGCCGCGAAGGCCGGCGTGCTGGAGATCGCCGACGTCTTCGTCGTGAACAAGGCGGACCGCGAGGGCGCCGAAGCCACCGTGCACGACCTCAAGCAGATGATCTCCTTGGCGCGCCGGGAGATCCGGGGGCCCAGCTGGCGCCAGCCGATCGTGCGGACCGTGGCGGCCAAGGGTGAGGGCGTCGACGAGGTCGTGCGGGCGCTGGCCGCGCACCACGACTGGCTGGTCGAGCACGACGAGCTGGCCCGGCGCCGGGTGGCCCGGGCGCGGGACGAGGTCGAGGCCATCGCGCTCCGGCGGCTGCGGGCCGAGCTCGTGGACCTGCGCGGCGGGGGACGGCTCGCCGGTGCCGCCGAGCGGGTCGTGGCGCGGGAACTCGATCCGTTCGCCGCCGCCGAAGAACTGATCGCGGACCTGCGGGGGTAGCGCGCTCCGGGCCGCCGACGCGAGGCGCGCGAGCAGAAACCGTGCCACCGCAACGGGTCTTCGCCGGAATTCCATGCTGCCCTCCCTGCGTGTGCGGCGGGTTTGCCGCGTGCTGATCATCTTGCGCCGGGGGTCCGACAATTTCCCGGGTGCGGACGCCGAGGTTCACCCGATGGGCTGACAGGGGGCGACTTTCGCCGGTTCTGGCTGTCGGTGCCGGGCCCTAGACTGCGGGGCGCTCCGGAACCGGGCGATCACTGGGAGGGCGTGCAGCATGAAGAAGACACTTTTCACCGCGCTGGCGGCGGGCGCGTTGTTCGTGGCCGGTCAGGGCGTCGCCACGGCGGCCGACGCCCCGCCGCCGAAGACGACCCACGGGCCCTGCCAGTACACCGAAACCCCGGACGAACCGCCCGCGCGTCCGGTGCCGCTGCCACCCGACCCGCGGCACACGCCGAGCCACGGCAAGGTCGACGTCGCCATCCCGACCAGCCAGGGCGCGCTGCCCCTGCGGCTGGACCGCGCGAAGGCGCCGTGCACCGTGCAGAGCTTCCTGCACCTGGCACGGCACCGGTTCTACGACCACACGGTGTGCCACCGGCTGACCGCGTACCCGACGTTGAAGGTGCTGCAGTGCGGCGACCCGACCGCGACCGGCGAAGGCGGGCCGGGCTACAAGTACAAGGACGAGCTGCCGGTCGACCTGCCGCCGGCGCCGACCGACCCGACCGGCGCCCGGCGCGTCTACGCGCGAGGCCTGCTGGCCATGGCCAACGCGGGGCCGGACACGAACGGTTCGCAGTTCTTCGTCGTGTACGGCGATTCCGCGCTGCGGCCGAACTACACGGTGTTCGGCACGGTCGGTGCGGACGGGCTGCGGACGCTGGACAAGGTGGCGGCCGGCGGGATCCAGCCGACCGCGGAGGACCCCGCGCCGGTCGACGGGACGCCGGTGCTGCGGACGGAACTGCTGCGCGTCCGGCCGGACTGCTGGTTCTGACGGTGGTCGCGGGCTGCTCCGGTGGGGGCGGCCCGCGGGCATCGGGGGTGCTCGGCGGGGTATTTCACGCGGTGGGATCGGCTTCATGCGTGATTGAGGGGTCATCACACGTGATTGGGAGGTCGACACGCGTGATTGGAGGGTCGAC
>NZ_MUMI01000249.1 GCF_002155975.1 Amycolatopsis kentuckyensis | reverse complement strand
CTACCAGCTGCACCCCGCGGGCGGGGCGACGATGCTGACCATCCCGTTCGCGCACACCGTCGACACGCTGGCCATGGTCCTCGGCGGCTTCGCCGAGCTCTCGGCGACGATGGCGACCGTCCGGCCGCGGGTGCGGGACGAGGTCACCGGCGAGTCCGTCGAGATGACCGCGCCGGACCAGATCGCCGTCACCGGCGTGCTGACCGGCGGTGCCGTCGCGTCACTGCACCTGCGCGGCGGGACGTCGCCGGCCACGAACTTCCACTGGGAGATCAACGGCACCGAGGGCACGCTGGTCGTCGAGGCCGCGGACCCGCTGTTCTGGATCGCGAAGCTGACGCTGCGCGGCAGCCGCACCGGCACGCTGGAGAAGCTGACCGTGCCCGCGCGGTACGAGCTGCCGCAGCTGGCCGGCCGCAGCGCCGAGCCGTCCTACAACGTGGCGCACGCCTACGCCCGGCACCTCAAGGGCGACCTGCCGGACTTCGCGCACGCCCTGCGCGTGCACCAGGTCCTCGACGCCGTCCAGCGGTCGGCCGACAGTGGGTCCAGGGTCCAGGTGGACGCAAAGTAACTGTTACTGCTGGTCGTAGGTTTCCGCTACCCTCGGGTGATGGACGACGTTGTCTACGACCGCGCGGGCCGGGGCGAGCCGCTGGTGCTGATCCACGGCATCGGCCACCGCCGCCAGGCGTGGGCGCCGGTGTTTCCGCTGCTCACGGCCCATCGTGACGTCATCGCCGTCGACCTGCCCGGCTTCGGTGAGTCGCCCGAACCGGCCCGCGGGTACGGCGTCGAGCCGGCGCTGGTGATGTTCAAGGAGCTGTTCACCGACCTCGGGCTCGACCGGCCGCACGTCGCCGGCAATTCGCTCGGCGGCCTGCTGTCGCTGGCCCTCGGGCAGGCCGGGCTGGTCCGCAGCGTCACGGCGCTGTCGCCCGCCGGGCTGTGGAACCGGACGCAGAAGATCTACGCGATCGCCACGCTGAAGGCCCACCGCGCCCTCGCGCAGCGCACGCCACCGCACATCGTGCGCCGCATCGCCGCGAGGCCGTCCGGGCGGCGCGCCCTGACCGGGATGATCGTCGGACGGCCCGAGCGGCAGACGCCCGACGCCGTCGTCGAGGACGCCCACGCGCTCGCCACCGCGCCGGGCTTCGAGCCGACCGCGGCGCAGTCCCGCGGTGACTTCCGCTTCACCGGCCCGGTCACCGACGTCCCGGTGACCATCGCCTGGGCCGAGCACGACCGGATCCTCGCCCGGCCGCGCGTCGCCGACCTGCGGAAAGTCGCACCGCACGGGGTGTTCCGGCTGCTGCCGGGCTGCGGGCACGTGCCGATGAACGACGACCCGGAACTCGTCGCGCGGGTGCTGCTCGACGGAAGCCGTTAGGTGACATTCGCTTTACGTCCGTCTTTTGACCCTGGTAGCCGCCTCGTTCGCGAGGCAGAATCCTCCGCCGTGCGCCCGTTCGGGGACCTTGGGCGCGAATCGGAGGAAGAACACTCATGAGGCTTTCGACCCGGCTCGCGGTGTTCGCCGCGGCCGCGCTGGCGACGACGGCGGTGACCACCGCACCCGCGTCCGCGGGCCAGCGCCCGGATTCCACCACCGACGTCCGGATCATCGGGTTCAACGACCTGCACGGCAACCTGGAGCCGCCGTCCGGCTCCAGCGGGCGCGTGGTGCAGTCGGACGGGACCACTGTGGACGCCGGCGGGGCCGCTTACCTGGCCACGCACGTGAAGCAGCTGCGCGCGCAGGTGGCCAACTCGTTCGTCGTGTCCGCCGGTGACAACATCGGCGCGTCGCCGGTTGTCTCGGCGCTGTTCCACGACGAGCCGACCATCGACCTCCTGAACATGCTGGGTGTCAGCGCGTCCGTCGTCGGCAACCACGAGTTCGACGAGGGCTACAAGGAACTGCAGCGCATGCAGTTCGGCGGCTGCCACCCGACCGACGGTTGCCAGTTCGAGAAGACCTTCAAGGGTGCGAACTTCCCGTTCCTCGGGTCCAATGTGTACTTCACCAACGGCCTGCCCGCGCTGTTGCCGTTCACCGTCAAGTTCGAAGGCGGCATCCCGATCGGCGTCATCGGCGCCACGCTGAAGGACCTGCCCACCGTCGTCACCCCGGAAGCCATCAAGGGCCTCAAGTTCGGTGACGAGGTCGAGGCGATCAACCGGACCGCGAACCTGCTCGACTACTTCGGCGTCAAGGCCCAGGTCGTGCTGATGCACCAGGGTGACGGCACCGAGGTCGAAGGCCCGAACGACTGCAAGCTGCGCCCCGGCCCCGCCGCGGCGATCGCCGCGGCGGTGACGCCGAAGGTCGACGCGTTCTTCACCGGGCACAGCCACCAGCAGTACAACTGCGTGATCAACGACCCGGCCGGCCAGCCGCGCCCGGTCATCCAGGGCTCGTCGTTCGGCAGGCTGCTGTCGGTGGTGGACCTGAAGATCAGCCGCAAGACGCGGGACGTCGTGCGGTCGCAGACCAAGGCGTTCAACGAGATCGTCACCCGCACGGTCACGCCGGACCCGGCCGTCGCCGCGCTGATCGCCGACGCCAAGACGAAGTCCGCGCCGATCGCGAACAAGCAGGTCGGGACCATCACCGCGGACCTGCCGGCGGCGGGCAACACGGCCGGTGAGTCGTCGCTCGGCGACGTCATCGCCGACGCCCAGCTCGCGGGCACGCAGACGAACAACGCGGTGATCGCGATGACCAACCCGGGCGGCATCCGCGCCGACATCACGTACAAGTCGTCGCCGAACGGCGAGGGCGACGGCGTGGTGACCTACGGCGAGGCGTTCACCGTCCAGCCGTTCGCGAACATCATGCAGACGATCACGCTGACCGGCGCGAACCTCAAGAACGTGCTGGAGCAGCAGTGGCAGGGCTCGGTGACGCGCTTCCTGCAGATCTCGAGCTCGCTGCACTACAGCTACTCGGCGTCCGCGCCGCAGGGCTCGCGGATCTCGGGCATCACGGTCAACGGCACGCCGGTCGACCCGGCGGCGTCGTACCGCGTGTCGGTGAACAACTTCCTCGCCGCCGGCGGGGACGGCTTCACCGAGTTCACCAAGGGCACCGACCTGTCGGGTGGCCCGGTGGACCTCGACGCCCTGATCGCCTACCTGGGCGCGCACCCGAACCTGGCCCCGCCCGCGGCGGACCGGATCACCCGCCTGCCGTAGGTCCGGTTTCTCCAAGACACCGGGTCGACAATGGACCCATGACGACCTGGGAAGACGTCGTGCGCCTCGCCTCCGGGCTGCCGGAGGTGGAGGCGTCGACGTGGTATCGCACGCCCGCGCTGAAGGTGGCGGGCAAGGGGTTCGCGCGGCTGCGCACCGAGGCCGAAGGCGGCCTGGTCGTGATGTGCGGGCTCGACGAGAAGGCCGCGTTGCTGGATTCCGGCGACGCGGCCTTCTTCACGACGCCGCACTACGACGGCCACGGCATGGTCATCGTCGACCTCGAACGGGTCGACGTCGATCAGCTGCGCGAACTCCTCGAGGAGGCTTGGCGGCTGCGGGCGCCGCGCCGCCTGCTCACTTGAGTTCCCCGCGCAGCATGCTCATCAGGATCATGTCGTGGCGCTCGCCGTCGGCGTCGATGAACGACTCGCGGTGGCGGCCCTCTTCGACGAACCCGATCTTGCGGTAGACGTGCCGGGCCGCCTCGTTCTCGGCGACCACCCACAGCGTGATCTGGTGCAGCCGCATCGCGTTGAAGCCGTATCGGCACATCATGCGCAGGGCTTCGGTGCCGTAGCCGCCACCCCGGTACGCGGCATCGCCGATGTAGACGTCCAGGTAGGCCTCGCCGACCTCGGGCTCGGCGTCGCGCAGGTCGATGAGGCCGATGAGCTTGCGCTCAGCCTTGGCTTCGATGCCGAGGACGACCTTCTCGTAGGTGTTGAGCGCGCGTTCCTCGCAGCGCTTGCGCACCTGAGCGAGGGAGAGGGGGTGTTCGTTGTTCATCCACCGGCCGACCTCGGGATCGTAGGTCCACGGGTGCAGCCGTTCGGCGTCCTCCGGCTCCAGTGCGCGCAGCCGGACGAGTTCCCCCTCGATCATGTCTACTCCCGTTTCAACAGCAGAAAGTCGTTGACGTCCAGCAAGCCGAGGACCTGCCGGATCGGGACCGGCATGGCCCGCCTCGAATCATCGTGTACGAGTTCGGCGCCGTGCACGTGAATATTTTCCCGCCGGGTGATCAGGGTGCAGCCGCCGGCGGCCAGCACGTTCTTCACCCAGTCGGCGTCCGGCCCGTAGGTCAGCCCGACGACGAAACCGTCCTTCGTGCGGAAGACGTTGATCGGCGTGCGGAACTCGCGGCCGGACTTCCGTCCCTTGTGGACGACCGTGGCGAACCCGGGGGCCCAGCCGGCGACGTGCTTGAGAACCTGGTTGGTCGCGACGCGGTTGAAGCGGGCGACCCGTTTGGAGAGCACCATGCGCCCATGATGATCCCGCGCGCCCGAGATATCAACAGTCGATGAATTAACCGATCGGGTGACCCCGGCTCCCCGCGCGTACCGCGCCGATGGTGGGATGTCACGCATGTCGACCGAATGGCCGCTGCGCCAGGACCCGGAAGGGCCGGTCATCATCGCGCTGGCCCTGGTGAACGACCCCGACGCGCTGGGCTTCGTCGTGCTGGACGACGAGGACGACTGGTTCATCAGCGACGGCACCGAGCTGTCCGACGACGTGCTGGTCAACCGCGAGAGCTTCGGCAAGATGTCGCTGCGCGAAGCCGTCGAACTGCTGCCGCAGCTGGGCGCGCTGGCGGACCTCCCGACCGGGATGGCCGCCGACTGGGACCCGGAGCGCCGCACCTGGCTGCTCTCGTCGGTGACCGGCTCCGACGACGAGGACGAGGACATCCGGCTGCTCGCCCAGCGCCGCGAGGCCTGGAAGTACGAAGGCTCGCCGGACGACGAAGCCCAGATCAGCAGCGGCCTCACCGAGATCCCGACCGGCCCGCAGCAGCCGGTGCGCGCGGTCCGCCAGGTCGTCCGCGAGCAGGACGGCACCTGGCTGTTCGTCGGCTTCGAGGTCCCCGAGGCGGAGGACTTCGAGGTCGAGGGCCTGGAGCTGGAGCACGTGGCGAACCTGTACCCGGACGTCCGCACGGTGCTGAAGGCCGCGCCGGGCCAGGTGTACGACCGCGAGACCCCGGAGTCCGACTGGGAGCTCGTCGAGGGTTAGACCTCGATCGGCAGGTGGAAGAGCCCGCGGGTGATCGGGCTCGGCCACCAGGTCAGCTCTTCTTCGGCGACGGCGAGCCGTGCGCCCGGGAGACGCCGGAGCAGGGTCTCGAAGGCGACGTCGGCCTGCAGCCGGGCCAGGGCCGCGCCGATGCACAGGTGCGGCCCGGCGCCGAAGGCGATGTGCCGCCGTTCCGCCGACCGCTGTCCCGGCCGGAAGGCATCGGGTGCTCCGAAGGCCGAGGGGTCGCGGTTGGCCGCCAGGACCGACACGAGGATCGGGTCACCCGGCCGCATGAGCTGACCACCGATTTCGACGTCCTCGGTGGGGAACCGCCAGGTCGCGTTCTGCAGCGGCGCGTGCAGCCGGAGCGTCTCCTCGATGACGGCGGCGCGGTGCTGCGGATCTTGTCGCGCCTTCGCTGCTTCGCCGGGGTGGGTCAGCAGCGCGAGCGCGCCGGTCGCGATCAGCCCGACGGTCGTCTCGTGGCCGCCGATCAGGATCAGGAACGCCGTCGACGTCACCTCGTCCGCGGAGAGCGTGCCGGTGGCCTCCTGCGCGAGAAGGTCGCTGATCAGGTCGGTGCCCCGCGTCGCCCGCTTGCCCTCGACGACCTCGGTGACCAGCCGTTCCAGCACATCGGTGGCTTCGCGGACGTTGGCACCGTCGGAGTCGTCGGCCGAGTCGATGACGAGCGACCACTCGTGCACGTCCTCGCGGTAGGACTCG
Organism: Amycolatopsis kentuckyensis; assembly: GCF_002155975.1. Taxonomy (GTDB): domain Bacteria; phylum Actinomycetota; class Actinomycetes; order Mycobacteriales; family Pseudonocardiaceae; genus Amycolatopsis; species Amycolatopsis kentuckyensis. The sequence continues at coordinate 5,825 of NZ_MUMI01000249.1, read as the reverse complement.
GGCACGCCGAGCAGGTCGCAGATGATCGCGATCGGCAGCGGGTAGGCGAGGTCGGTGACCAGGTCGCCGTGCCCGCGCGCTTCGACGGCGTCGATCAGCTCGTCGGTGACCCGCTGGGCGCGCTCGCGCAGGTGCTGCATCCGGCGCGGGCCGAACGCGCCGGCGCAGGCGCGCCGCAACCGGGTGTGCTCGGGCGGGTCGGTGTTGATCATGTTCGACGCGAGCGACGGCCGGTGGTCGAGCGGCAGGCCCATGCCCGAGCGCTGCCACTCCTCGTTGCCGGCGGAGGGGCTCTTGACCAGGGACGGGTGGTTGAGCGCCGTCACGGCGTCGGCGTACCGCGTGACCAGCCAGGCCCACGTGCCGGTGGGGAAGGCGAGCCGGTGCGGCGGTCGTTCGCGCAGCCAGGCGTAGGCCGGTGAGGGATCGCGATCGAAGTCCGGACCGAACAGCGCGGGCTCTCCCATGCGTTCACCCTGCCCGCCGGACTTTCTTCCCGGCAAGTGTCCCGGCGCGGCTTCGCCCGTTCGTCCTTACAGTGAGAACCGGCGATCGGCGCCGGTCAGGACCTGAGAGGGAGCACCTCATGCCCAAGTACGCCGCGATCATCTACGCCACCGACATCGACCCGACCACGCCCGAGGCCACGGACATGATGAAGGACTACGACGAGTTCGGCGCGGGGGCGGCCGCGGTGATCCGCGGCGGCGCGGCGCTCTACCCGACGGCGACCGCGACGACGGTCCGCGTCACCGGCGGCAAGGGCGGCGACCTCGTCACCAGCGACGGCCCGTACGCGGAGACGAAGGAAGCCCTCACCGGCTTCTACCTGCTCGAGTGCGCCGATCTCGACGAAGCGGTCAAGGTCGCGTCGCGGATCCCGGGCGCCTGGGACGGCGCGATCGAGGTCCGGCCGGTCGTCGACTTCGGCAAGTGACCGGCGCCGGGGACGCGGTCGCGCGGCTGGTCCGGGACGAGGGCACCCGGGTACTGGCCACGCTGGTCCGCGTCACCGGCAGCGTCGACCTGGCCGAGGACGCGGTCCAGGACGCCGTCGTGCGCGCGCTGGAGACGTGGCCGCGCGACGGCGTCCCGGCCAATCCCCGGGGCTGGCTGCTGGTCGCGGCCCGCCACCGCGCGGTGGACGTGGTCCGCCGCGAAGCCAAGCGGCAGGGGAAGGAGGCCGTCGCGATGCCGTCGATCGACCCGTACCCGGACCCGGTGGTGGTCCGCGACGACCTGCTCCGCCTCGTGTTCACGTGTTGCCACCCCGCGCTGTCGCTGGACGCGCAGGTGGCTTTGGCGCTTCGCACCTTGGGCGGCTTGTCGACCGCGGAGGTCGCCAGGGGCTTGCTGGTACCCGAAGCGACGATGGCGAAGCGGCTGACGCGCGCGAAGCAGAAGATCGCTCAGGCCCGGATCCCGTATCGCGTGCCTTCGGCGGAGGAACTGCCTGCTCGGCTGGCCGGCGTCGCGTCGACGGTGTACCTGATCTTCAACGAGGGCTACACGGGCCGCGTTTCGCTGCTGGCGGAGGGCGTCCGGCTGGCGCGCTTGCTGGTTTCGCTGATGCCGGACGAGCCGACGGCGTTGGGCCTGCTGGCTTTGGTGCTGCTGCAGGACGCCCGCCGCGCCGCCCGGTTCCTCCCGGACGGCTCGCCGGTGTTGTTGTCGGTGCAGGACCGGTCGTCGTGGGACGCGTCCTTGATCAAGGAAGGCGTCGAGCTGGTCGGCCGCGGTCTGCGCCGGACACCGTCGGCCCCGAACGCGTACGTGATCCAGGCGGCGATCGCCGCTTGCCACGACCTCGCGCCGTCTTATGCCGAGACGAACTGGGACGCGGTGATTTCCTGGTACGACGTGTTGTTGTCGGTCCAGGACACTCCGGTGGTCCGCTTGAACCGCGCGGCCGCGGTGGCGGAACGGGACGGGCCTGCTGCCGCGTTGGCGCTGGTGGACGCGCTGCCGGGGCTGGCGGAGTACCCGTGGTGGCACGCGTCGCGGGCAGAGTTGTTGCACCGCTTGGGTTCTCCGTCGGCTTCGGAGGCGCTGGAGCGTGCGGAGGAAACCGGCTTGCCCGCCGCGCACGCGGCACACCTGCGACGCCGGTTGGAGCCACGGTAGCGGTCGGTGTTTTCCTTACCGGGCCGTGAAAATCGGAGCCTTGACCGAGGTCCGGACGGGCGCGTTCGATGGACGGACGCCCTATCCGAGGAGGCCACCATGGCCGAACACCAGAACGCCACTCTCATCCGCCGGGGCTACCAGGCGTTTTCCGCGGGCGACGCCGCCACGCTGTCGGAACTCCTCGCCCCGGACGCCGTGCAGCACATGCCCGGTCACAACGTGTTCTCGGGCGACCACAAAGGCCGCGACGCGATTCTCGCCATGTACGGGCAGCTGGCCGAGCGCAGCGGCGGAACGCTGAAGGTCGAGCTCGAGGAGGTCTACGCAAACGACGAGGAAGTCATCACCGTCTACCGCTCGACCGGAACGCGCAACGGGAAACAATTGGACACCCGCCACGCCCTGGTCTTCCGCATGCGCGACGGCAAGGCCGCGGAACTGACGGACGTTTCGAGCGACGAAGCCGCCGACGACGATTTCTGGTCCTGACCGGTGAAAGCGAAAGGCCCCGGACTTTTATGCCCGGGGCCTTTCGTCGAGAGCGGATGACGGGAATCGAACCCGCGTATTCAGCTTGGGAAGCTGATGTTCTACCATTGAACTACATCCGCAGCGCGTCGCCAGCATACACGGCACCGTGATCCCCTTGTCCAGCGCCCTCCTCCTTGACTTGTGCGCCGCAAGTGACAACACTCGTTGTCGACTGGTGGAGGTGAGCGTCATGGACGAGCCCGAACTGTTCCGGCACGGCGGGTTCCGGCTGGCTCAGCGGCTGTTCATCGACGGTGACATCCGGGGTGACGAGCGGCAGGTCGCGCGGCTGCGGGAGTTCGCCCAGGTGCAGGACAAGCTCGCCGATGACGTCGTTGCCTGGATGGCGCAGCAGCCCAAGGGGCAGGGGCGCGCCCTTTTCGAAGAGGCTCTGGTGAACCGGGCCGTCGCGACCGGGCCGCTCGAGGACTTCTTCGGCCAGGTCGACGCCAAGCCTTACTGGGTCGATGACGAGCGGCTCGCGCGCGGCGCGAAAGCCATCACCCGGGCCGGGCTGCTGGGGCTCTTCCCGCTCGGTGACATGTCGCTGATGGGCGGCTACCTCGCTTCGCGCGCCACGAAATCGCTGGTCGGGACCGGTGAGATCGAGTACAAGGCCACGCGGAGGCTCGTCGAGACCGCCGCCTGGTGGATCGACGTCACCACGCCCGGTGCCCTCGAACACGGTGAAAAGGGCTACGCCTCCGCGCTGCGGATCCGGCTCGTGCACGCCCACGTGCGCGCCGCCATGAACCGGCGGGACGACTGGGACTACGCCGCCTGGGATCGGCCCGTCAACCAGGTGCAGACCGCCGGGACGCTGCTGCTCTTCTCGCTCGTCTACGTCTTCGGCACGCAGCTGCTCGGCCTCCGCTACTCCGCCCGCGAACGCGGTGACATCCTGCACCTCTGGCGCTACATCGGCTGGCTCATGGGTGTCGACGACGAGCTGCTGCCCACCTCCGAAGAGGACGCCTGGCGCCTGCTCTGGCTGCTCGCCGCCACCGAGTTCATCCCGGACGACGACTCGAAGCGGCTCGCCAAGGCCTTGATCGAGGCCAACGCCGCCGTCGGCGAGGGGCGCGGCGCCGTCGGGAAGGTGCTTTCGCACGTCTCCGTCGCCGTGCACTCGTCGATCAGCCGGCTCGTGCTCGGGAAGACCAACGCCGACTTCCTCGGCCTGCCGAACGACCCGGTCGCGCAGGCCGCGATCGTCGCCGTCGCGGGGGTCAACTTCGCCGCCGAGACCGTGCGGCGGTTCATCCCCGGGGCCACCGCGCTGCAGGAGCGGATCGGCCAGGCCGGGCGCCGCGGGTACGTGAAGCGGCTCGAGAAGATCTTCGCGCCCGACACGACGTACGCGCAGCACATGCGGGCCGCCTGAGTCCACCGGATAGGCTTCGGCCGTGCTGCTCAGTGACCGTGACCTCCGCAAAGAGCTCGACGCCGGCCGGCTCGGCATCGACCCCTTCGATGCCGGCATGGTCCAGCCGTCCAGCATCGACGTCCGGCTCGACCGGTTCTTCCGCGTCTTCGACAACAGCAAGTACACCCACATCGACCCGCAGCTGCAGCAGGACGAGCTGACCTCGCTGGTCGAGAAGGAGGGCGACGAGCCCTTCGTGCTGCACCCCGGCGAGTTCGTCCTCGGCTCGACGTTCGAGCTCGTCACCCTGGCCGACGACCTGGCCGGCCGTCTCGAGGGCAAGTCCTCCCTCGGCCGCCTCGGGCTGCTCACGCACTCGACCGCCGGGTTCATCGACCCCGGCTTCTCCGGGCACATCACCCTGGAACTGTCGAACGTCGCCAACCTGCCGATCACGCTCTGGCCCGGCATGAAGATCGGCCAGCTGTGCATCTTCCGGCTGTCGAGCTCGGCCGAGCACCCGTACGGCTCCAGCGAAGCCGGGTCCCGCTACCAGGGGCAGCGCGGCCCGACCCCGAGCCGGGCGTACAAGAACTTCCACCGCGTCGACACCTGGCGCTAAGCGGAGACCTTTTCGTCCCAGTCGATGTGGTGGTTCCACATGAAGGCGTTCGGGTCCTCGTCGAACGGCTTCGAGAACACCCGCTTGATGAAGAAGTCGCGGACCACGCGCCCGACCGGGCCGATCACCTTCTGGTCGCCGTTGCGCTTGCCGGCCGCGACCACCGCTTCGACGCGTCCGCGTCGCAAGCTCTCGTAGGTGGCCAGCGCGTGCTGGACGTCGGACACGTCGCGCAGGCATTTGCCCAGCGTGACGGCGTCTTCGATGGCCATCGACGCGCCCTGGCCCGCCGCCGGTGACGTCGCGTGCGCCGCGTCGCCGATGATCACCATGCGGCCGCGGTGCCAGACCGGGACCGTCGGGAAGTCGTACGTCGGCCAGGCCGGGTAGATCTCCCGCGTCGCGCGGATGATCTCGGCGGCCGGCGTCCGGTCGCGGGCCACCAGGTGCAGGAGCTCGGCGCGCAGCTTCTCCCCGGCGAGCGTGGCCAGTTCGGACGCGGTCGGCTCGGTCTTGCGGGCCGGGTTCGCGAACCACCAGACGCGACCGTCCGTGCTGACGACGTGGCAGAAGAACACCCGCCTGCCGAACACCATGTTCAGCACGCCCGGCTCGTCGGGCAGGTCCAGGCCTTCGGCGAACCCGCCGGTGTTGAGCAGCGGGACGTACCGCGGTGACGGCGCGTCCGGGTCGATGATCGTGCGGACCCGGGAACGGAGGCCGTCGGCGCCGATCAGGAGGTCGCCCTCGGCGTGCGAGCCGTCGGCGAAGTCCGCTCTGACGTGCGTGTCCGTCTGGCTCGCGCCGATCAGGCGCTTGCCGTACTCGACGCGGATGCCGCGCCGCGCCGCCTCGTCGCGCAGGGCGACGTAGAGGTCGGAGCGCAGGACGGTCTGGCTCACCGTGCCGTCCGGGAGGGCGCCACCGAGGGGGAATTCGGCGAGCCGGGTGCCGTTGCCGAGCCCGATCGACATCCGCGGTGAGTCGAAGCCCGCGCCGCGGACGACGTCCTTGAGGCCCAGCGGGAGCAGCGCGTCCAAGCCGTTGACGGCCAGGGTCAGGAACGCGCCGACGCCCTCGGCGCCGCGGTCGTACGCCTCGAACAGCAGCGGCTCGTGCCCGGCTTCGTGCAGCGCGATGGCCGTGATCGTGCCCGCGACGCCGCCCCCGATGATCAGT
>NZ_MUMI01000248.1 GCF_002155975.1 Amycolatopsis kentuckyensis | reverse complement strand
CCGCGGTCGGACGCCTCGACGAACGTGTCGTACTGCCGCTCCAGGGCGCGGACGACGTCGGCGATCTCGTCGGACTCCGCGACCTGCCGGTTGATCTCGGCGTCGGCCAGGTCCGCGGCCGCGCGCAGTTCGCCCTCGGGCAGGCTCAGCCCGGTCGCCCGGCTCAGCGCGTCGAGCACGATCAGCGACGCCGCCGGGTACGTCGACTGCGCGAGGTAGTGCGGCACGTGCGCGGCGAAGCCCATGGCGTCGTGGCCCCACTCGCCGAGCCGGTACTCCAGCAGCGCGGCGAGGCTGCCCGGCACCTGCAGCCGGTTCGGCAGCGGCTGGTTGTCGCCGACCAGGTCCTTGCGGGTCGCGTGCGCGGTGACGCCGAGCGGGCGGGTGTGCGGCGCGCCCATCGGGATACCGTGGAAGCCCGCGGTCAGCCGGACGCCCCAGCGTTCGACCAGGTTCCGGACCGCCGCGCTGAACCGCTCCCAGTCGTGGTCCGGCTCCGGGCCGGACAGCAGCAGGAACGGCGTGCCGTCGGCGTCGTGCAGCAGGTGCACCACCAGCTCGGGCGCGTCGTAGTCCTCCCAGTGGTCGACCGCGTAGGTCATCGTCGGCCGCCGCGAGCGGTAGTCGATGAGCCGGTCGACGTCGAAGCGGGCGACCACCCGGTGCTCGCCGCCCAGGAGGTGCTCCGCCAGCAGACGGCCCGCCGAGCCGGCGTCCATGAACCCTTCGAAGTGGTGCAGCAGCACCGCCCCGGTCAGATCGGGGACGTCCGAGTCCACCTCGTACAGGTCGTCGGGATCGAATCCCACCGGGTCCTCCTGCTCTCCACACGGCTATCCGTCAAGCACAACACACCCCGGGAGGGATTCCATTCCGCCGACGGTGGCGCCGATCGTAACGCCATGCGATCGAGGCCGGTTCGGATCGCCATCGTGACAAGTGTCGTGGGCACGCAAGGCCCCGATCGGGCACGCTTGAGCGGTGAGCGAACACACGACGAACACGGCGCTCAGGCTGCGGCCGCCGGCGCACCGGGTCAGCCGCCGGGCCATCGGCTACTGGACGGTGACCGCCTCGATCCTGTGGATCATCCTGCTCGGCGTGCAGACGCTCATCGTCGTGACCAGTGACGACGCGCCGTCGTTCCTGACCGTGACGCTGGTGCTCTCCTGCGTCCTCGGCCCGCTGCACCTGATCGTGATGCCCCAGTGGCGCTACCGCGTGCACCGCTGGGAGGTCACCGACGAGGCCGTCTACACGCAGTCCGGCTGGCTGAAGCAGGAGTGGCGGATCGCGCCGGTCTCGCGGATCCAGACCGTCGACATCGAGCGCGACCCGTTCGAGCAGCTGTTCGGGCTGGCGAAGATCACCGTGACGACGGCGTCCGCGGCGGGCCCGCTGCGCATCGCGGGCCTGGCGCACGATCGCGCGCTCGAGCTGGCCGACGAGCTGACGAAGACGACCCAGGCCGTTCGCGGGGACGCGACGTGAGCCCCGCCGAGGCGGTCGAAACCACCGAAGCCGTCGTGACCCCGCCCGCCGAGGGCACGCAGGACGCGCCGTGGCACCACCTCGACCGGCGCATGCTGCTCATCCGGCCGGTGCTGGACCTGGTGAAGTCGCTGCCGGTGCTGCTGGGCGCGCTGCTGTTCGGCCACGGCGAACCGTGGCAGTGGATCGGCCTCGCGTTCACCGCCATCGCCGTGTTCACCGGCGTCTCGCACGTGCTGACCTCGCGCTACCGGATCACCGAGGCGCAGGTCGAGTGGCACACCGGGCTGCTGCTGCGCAAGCAGCGGGCCATCCCGCGCGACCGGATCCGCACGGTCGACGTCACCTCCGAGCCGAAGCACCGGCTGTTCTCGCTGGCCGCCGCGCGGATCGGCACCGGGCGGCACTCGCACGGCAAGGGGCCGGGCAAGGACGAGCTCGTCCTCGACGCCGTCACCGTCGCCGAGGCCCAGCGGCTGCGGACGCTCCTGCTGCACCGCAAGGCCGAGGCCGTCTCCGACGGAGCCGCTGTGGCCACCGCCGCGCCGCCGGAGCAGCTGATCGCCGCGGTCGACAAGCGGTGGCTGCGGTACGCGCCGTTCACGCTGTCGGGGCTGGCCGTGGTCGGTGCGGCCGTCGGCACCGTCTACCACTTCGCGCACGAACTGCACTTCGACCCGATCCAGTTCTCGCTGGTCCAGGCGGTCGTCGGGCACTTCGCCGACACGCCGGTGTGGCTGAGCCTGGTGCTCGCCGCGGTCGGGCTGCTGGTGCTCGTCTCGCTGCTGTCGATCGGCGGGTACGTGCTGTCGTTCTGGAACTTCCGGCTCACCCGCGAGCCCGCCGGCACGCTGCACGTCCGGCGCGGGCTGATCACCACGCGCTCGGTGTCGATCGAGGAGGACCGCCTGCGCGGCGCCGAAATCCGGGAGCCGCTGCCGCTGCGGCTGGCCGGTGGCGCCCGCTGCGTCGCCATCGCCGCCGGCCTGCGGGAGGGCAAGAGCGCGGACAAGGGCGGCAGCCTGCTGCTGCCGCCGGCACCGCTGGCTCGCGCGCACGAAGTCGTCGCCGAAGTGCTGGGCGAGGACCCGGCCGCGACGCCGCTGGTGCGCCACCCCCGCCGGGCGCTGTACCGGCGGCTGTCCCGGGCCGTGCTCGGCGTGCTGCTGCTCGCCGCGGCGCTCTACGGCCTGGCGTGGCTCGGCGCGCTGCCGGACTGGCCGTGGCAGGTCGCGCTGGTGCTGGTGCCGTTCGCCGTGCTCGTCGGCTGGGACCGCTACCGCGGCCTCGGCCACGCCCTCACCGGCCGCTACCTGGTGACGCGGTCGGGTTCGCTGGACCGCGGCACGGCGGCGGTCCGCTGCGACGGGATGACCGGGATCGTCGTCGAACGTTCGTACTTCCAGCGCCGGGCCGGGCTGGTCACGCTGATCGCGCCGGTCGCCGCGGGCAAGGGCCGGTACCAGGTGCTCGACGTCGGCGAGGCCGACGGGCTGGTGCTCGCCGACCGGGCGCTGCCCGGCCTGCTGACGCCGTTCCTCACCGGTGACCGGGACCGCGGTTGACGCCCGGCCCGCGCCGCTCCTAACGTGAAATCCGCCGTCCGAACCCTCGATTCGCGTTCGACGAGAGGACGGCAGGATGATCCGGAAACTCCTCGGTGTGCTGGCCGCGGGAATCGTCGTGACCTCGGCGGTCGCGCCGGTCGCGGAAGCCGCGGAAAACCCCTACGGCGACCCGAACCTGGTCTCGATGTTCGACGGAACCGACCTGAGCGCGTGGACGTCGTCGAAAACCGGGCTCTGGTCGGCGAAAAACGGCGTCATCCACGGCAATGGCACCGCGCGCGGCTGGTTGTACTACAACAAACAGCAGGTCGGCACGTTTCGGTGGATATTCAATGTCCGGCAGGTCAAGGGCAACCACAAACCGACGGTGCTGATCTGGGGCACCACCGAGCCGATCCGCGACGCACTGAGCGCGATCCAGTTCCAACCGCCGAACGGGGGACACTGGGACTACCGGCCGGGGCACAACAACGGCGGCGGAAAACTGTTCCAGCAGCTGCCGCACACCACCATCGACATCAAGAAGTGGGCGCAGTGCGAGCTGATCGGCGACGCCGCCACCGGGGTCGCGCGGATGGCGTGCTGCCCGCTCACCGGCACGGCGATCACCTGCAAGGGCGTCGAAGTGCTGCGGTTCACCGACAAGACCGCCGGGCGCGTCGGCCCGCTGGCGCTGCAGGTGCACAACTCGGGGATCCAGGACGAGTACCGCGGGCTCTACGTCGAGTCACCCGTGGTGACGAAACCGGGCGAGTTCCTCACGATGTGATCCAGGTGCGCCGGCGATGGCCCTTTTTCCGGGCCATTGCTGGCCTTCCTTTCACACTACGTGCTAATTTATTCACCCCGTGTGATAGTGAAGGTCGTTTTTGTCTCACCGAGAGGTCACGATGACGCCTGCCGTCAGTACTGTCGACGGTTCCGCCACCACTTCCCCGCGCCGCACCCCGGGTGCCAGCAGTTCCCGCAAGGTCCTCCAACTGCTGCTGGCCTTTTCGGAGCGGCGGTGGGAGGCGAGCGTCGCCGAACTGGCCGCGACGATCGGTTCCCCGGTGGCCACGACCTACCGGTACGTGGCCCTGCTCAAGGAGCTGCAGCTGCTCGAGGAGGGCCGGGCCGGGCACTACCACCTGACGAGCCAGGTGATGCCGCTGGCGCGGGCCGCCCAGCTGGCGAACGACATGGTGCAGCTGGCGCGGCCGGCCATGGAGGAAGCCGCGCGGGAGCTCGGCGAGACGGTGATGCTGTTCCAGCGGTTCGGCGACTCCGCCGTGTGCGCGGACCGCGTCGAGTGCGACCGCGCCATGCGGTTCACCTTCGAGCCGGGGCATTCGCTGCCGCTCGGCGTCGGCGCGTCCGGCAAGATGCTGCTCGCCCTGCTGCCGGAGATCGAGCGTGACCGGCGGTGGGCGTCGATCGTCGAGCAGCGCGGGGCAGCGGTGCGCGACGAGCTGAAGCAGGCGCTGGAGAACCGGTACGCGGTCAGCTCCGGCGAGCTCGACGAAGGCGTCTGGGCCTGTTCGGTGCCGGTGCAGACGATCGGCAGGCGGCCGACCGTGCTGAGCATGGCCGGGCCGGCCGCCCGGATCACCGAGGAGACGCGGCACACGGCGATCACCGCCCTGCAGGAGTACGCGATCCGCATCCAGCGGGCGATCGCGTCTTATTCGCTGTGAGAATCCCGCCCGGGCGCGTAGAACTGCCCGGGTGATCCGGCTCGCCCGCCCCGAAGACCTGCCCGCGCTCATCGACGTCGAGCGCGAGGCGGGTGCACTGTTCCGCGACGTCGACATGGCGGCGATCGCCGACGACGACCCGGGCTCGGTGGCCGAACTGGCGGCGTTCCAAGCGGCGGGCCGCGCGTGGGTGAGCGTCGACGCCGACGACCGGCCGGTGGCCTACCTGGTCGCGGAGGTCGTCGACGGGTACGCGCACATCGAGCAGGTCTCGGTCCGGCCGTCGCACGCGCGGCGCGGGCTCGGCAGCGCGCTGATCGAGACGCTCGCGGAGTGGGCCGCCGCCCGCGGGCTGACGGCGCTGACGCTGACGACGTTCGAAAACGTGCCGTGGAACGCGCCGTACTACGAACGGCTGCGGTTCCGGACCATTCCGGAGGCGGAAATCGGCGACGGACTGCGCTCGATCCGCCGCGCCGAAGCGGCCCGCGGCCTGGACGCCTGGCCGCGTGTCGCCATGATCCGACCGCTCTGACCTGCGGTTTTTCCCGATTCTCCCCTAGTCGGGGGAGAGAGTGGCGCGCGCGGTCGAACATGTGTTCTACTGTGCCTTGCCGGTCCCGGAGGGGGAAGCTCCGAGGGCCGGCCCACCAACTTCGGGAGGTAGTCGTGGCGGTCAAGATCACCCACCTGACGAACGGCCAGCAGGTGCGTTTCGCCAACGCCGACGGTGCCCGCCGGTACGCCGAGATCATGGGCGGCGGCGTGGACAAGTGGCGCTTCACGGTCGTGCCCGAGGACCCGATGCTCCGGAAAATGTCGGACTCGGTCGTTAATGTGCCGGTATGGCGCATGACTTCCAGGTAGTGGTGGATTCGGCCGACCCGCACGTGCTCGCCGACTGGTGGGCCGAGACGCTCGGCTGGTCCGTGGAACCGACGGACGAGGACTTCATCCGCGAGATGATCGCGAAGGGGTACGCGACGGAGTCGGAAACCCGGACTCATCGGGGTTCGCTGGTGTGGAGAGCGGGGGCGGGGATCCGGCATCCGGACTCGCCACCGGAGGGACCGCCTCGGCGGATCCTGTTCCAGGAGGTCCCGGAGGCCAAGACGGTGAAGAACCGGGTCCACATGGACGTGTGGGTGGGCGCGGAGAACGTGGAGTCATCGGTCGAGAAGCTGAAGGCGCGCGGAGCGGAGTTCCTGCACCGGGGGCGGCAGGGGCCGCACAGCTGGGTGACGATGGCCGATCCGGAGGGGAACGAGTTCTGCATCTCGTGACGTGATGACCCGCTCTTTCCTGCCGTCTTCAGGACAGGAAAGAGCGGGTCATCAC
>NZ_MUMI01000247.1 GCF_002155975.1 Amycolatopsis kentuckyensis | reverse complement strand
CGGCGGCCGCGGCGCTCGGCCTGGGTGCCGCGCTCGCCGTGGCCGCCGCGGTGGCGGTGGTGCCGCTCAGTAGTCGTCGCGGCCGGTGAACTGCTGCTCCAGCAGCTCGGCCGCGCCGGCGACCAGCTCGAGGGGGTCGGTGAACTCGTTGATGTCGAGGTTGATCAGCGGCAGCGAGTGGCGGAGCACGACGTGTTCGCCCATCACCGCGAGCCCGCCGACGACGATCGCCTCGCCGACCTCGGTCAGCACCTCGAGCAGGTCGACCTCCTCGTGCCGCGCGAACGGCGTGGCGATCTGCACCCAGTCCTCGCGCTGGTCGAGGATCTCGCGGGCGATCACGACGATCTGGGCCCGCTGCTCGGTGTCGGGGTCGTCGCCGAACACGAGGCGGATGCGCAGTTCGTCGGGCTCGTCGCGCACCACCCGGTACGCCTGCCTGATGTAAGCGACCAGATCGCCCCACTCCGCCACGGTTGCTCCGTTCTCGTGCCTGTCCGGGCGCCCAGCGTAGCGATCAGGCGGCGCCGATCCGGTCCAGATCGGCGAGAACGTCCGCGGGCAGTTCGAGCTCGGCGGCGGCGAGGTTCTCCCGCAGGTGCCCGGGCGACGACGTCCCGGGGATCAGCAGCATCGACGGCGACCGCTGCAGCAGCCAGGCGAGCGCGACCTGCATCGACGTGGCCCCGACCCGCGCGGCGCAGTCGTCGAGCAGCCCCGACTGCAGCGGGCTGAACCCGCCGAGCGGGAAGTAGGGCACGAAGGCGATCCCCTCGGCGGCGCACTTGTCGACGAGGTCGTCGTTCTCGCGGTGGGCGAGGTTGTACTGGTTCTGCACGCAGACGACGGGCGCGATCGCCTTCGCTTCGTCGAGCTGCTCGGCGCTGACGTGGCTGACGCCGAGGTGCCGGATGAGCCCCTGCTCCCGCAGCTCGGCGAGCACCCCGAAGGGTTCGGCGAGCGACATCGGCACGGGGTAGTCGAAGGCGGCGTTGCTCAGCCGCAGGTTGACGACGTCGAGCGCGTCGACACCGAGGTTCCGCAGGTTGTCGTGCACGGCCTCGGTGAGGTCCGCGGCGGACAGCGCGGCCGGCCAGCCCTTGTCGGCGCTTCGACGCGCCCCCACCTTCGTGACGATGACGAGCGACTCGGGGTAGGGGTGCAGAGCCTCCTTGATGAGGGCGTTCACGGTGTGCGGGCCGTAGTAGTCGCTGGTGTCGACGTGGGTGACCCCGCGCTCGACGGCTTCCCGCAGCACGGCGAGGGCGGTGTCGTGGTCCTTCGGCGGCCCCCACACACCGGGCCCGGCGAGTTGCATGGCGCCGTAACCCATGCGCGTCACGGGAAGTTCGCCGCCGAGGGTGAAGGTGCCGCCGAGGTTCGCCATGCCGCTCCTTGCTCCGGGTGCCGTCACGGGAAAGTCTAACCACGGTCGGCGTCCCGGTTTTGTCGGTGCTGACCGGTAGCCTGTAGATCGGGGGCTGCTCACCGCGCCCGGCTGCTGTTTCCCTTGCCGCACAAGGGAAACAGCGCTCGCAATTCCTCGCTGAGGTTCACCCGTTTCAGCGGTGACCTTCGAACGCGTGTTCGGTACCGTCGTGGGTATGGCGACAACGATTCCTTCCACACAAACGAAAACGCCGACCTCAGTGCTCGTCCATCAGCCGGGCAAGCCGGTCCCAGGCCGGCGAAGACCCACCGGGCAAGGATTGCGCGGCCAGCCGCGCGATGGCCGGGTTGCCGATCGCGCCGGATTCCGGCCGCTCGGCGAACCAGTTCCGCGTGCGTTCCGCGAGCCCGGGCAGGCGCGGATCATCCGGCGCCCAGTCATAGGCGGCGTCGTGCTCGAGGCAGAGCGCGCGGAATTCGGGCTCTGCCAACAGGTCCCGCTTCTCGGCGATCCATCGGGCGGCGTCCTCGGGCGAAGCCGTCTGCATGAGGATCCAGCCGTCGCGTTCCAGGCGCAGGTGGCGTTCGCTGACCCCGAGCGCGCGCAGGTCGTCCAGGTACGCGGCGACTTCCGGCGAAACGAAGAGCCGGTCGCTGCCGCGCAGCTGGGCGAGCTGTTCACGGGTCCGCCGCAGTTGCGCGATGCGCTCCTCGAGGTCGTCGTCGATTTCGGCGATGGCGGCCGCGAGCGTGTCCTCGCCGGCGTCGAGCAGGTCCTTGATCCGGGCCAGCGGCACCCCCGCGGCGGCCAGCGTCCGGATCTTGACCAGGTCGATGGCGTGCTGGGCGGTGTAGCGCCGGTAGCCGGGGAGGAGTCGCGGCCGGGCTCGGCGAGCAGGCCGCGCTCGTGGTAGTGCCGCACGGCCTTGACGGTCACGCCGGCGTAGTCGGCGAGCCGGCCGATCGTGATCATGCGGGCATCCTTCCAGTGACCCGGTCAGGCCCGCCGGGTCAGGCGGCCGCCGCCGTTGCGGAAGCGCGCCCGGCCGTCGCGGAGGTCGTGGTAGGAGACGAGCAGGAGGCGGAGGTAGCCGTCGAACGTCTCCGGCGGGTACCCGGCGGGTGCGAAAAGGCCGGGGCGGATCGGCACGTAGCGCTGCGGCGGCGCCGAGGTCGCCCCGCCGGCGAACGCCGTGAAAATCCGCTCCTGCGAGGCATCCGCCGGCTCGTACGTCATGCGCTCTTCAAGCTGGCCGTCGACGACGCTGACGTCGATGCGGAGCTGGTCGGAGCGGTAGGTGCCCGCGTAGGGCGCGAGGTCGGCTTCCGGCGTCGGCTCGGTGAGCACGGCAGGCACCGGAACGCCGAGGTGGTCGCGCAGGAGCAGCTGCAGGATCCGGTCCTGCAGCACGATGGCTCCCGCAGTGTTGCCGTAGGCGGTGAAGACCAGATCGTGCTCGGGCAGGACGCACAGGATGGCCACACCGCCGGGCGAGGCGCCCGACATGGCCAGCACGGTCGTGTCGCCGAAGGGGTATCGGACCCACCCCAGCCCCATCGGCGGGACGTTCGGCGTCGCCATGTCGTGCGAGACCTGCTGCATCAGCGCGACCGACTCGGCGGAGAGCACCCGGGTGCCGGCGGGCGACACCCCGCCTGCGAGGTGCGTGCGTCCGAAGGCGAGCAGGTCGGTGACGGTGCCGATCGGCGTGCCCCCGGCCGGTCCCCACGTGTCGGGCAGCATGAACATGCCCGTCGGCCGGGCCGCCGTGGTGGCGGGGTCCGGGAAGTGGCCGATCGCGGTGCTGCGCAGGATGGCCTGGGCCGCCGACGTGCTGGAGTCCTTCATGCCGGCGGGGGCGTAGACGTCGCGGGCCAGCAGCTCCGGGAAGCTCACGCCGGCCACCACCTCCAGCAGCCGGCCGGCGACGATCATGCCGCCGTTGGAGTAGCTGAGCTGCTCGCCGGGCTCGAACAGGGTGCCGCAGCGAGCCGCCAAGCCCTCGACGTAGGTCTTCAGGGCGTCGCGGCCCGAGGCGTCGGGGAAGTAGAGGTCCGCGTCGATGCCGTTGGTGTGCGAGACCAGGTGCCGGACAAGGATCCGGTCCGCCGCGCCGGGCGTGCGCAGGGCGAATTCCGGGAGGTACTTCGCGACCGGTGCGTCCAGGTCCAGGTTCCCGCGCTCGACCTGCTGGAGGACCAGCGTGGTGGTCAGGACCTTGGTCACCGAGCCGAAGAGGAACCCGGTGTCCTCGCGCATCGGCGCCTCGGTCGCGGCGTTCGCGGTGCCGTGGGCGAAGGCGATCTGATCGCCCGCGTGGTGGACTCCGGCGACGAACCCCGGAATGTGGTCGGCCGCGCAGCGGTCGGCGATCTCTTCGCGGATCCGGGCTTCGATGGTGTGCAGTGCGTTGTCGGTCATGCAAACCATCGTCGAACCCTCCCCCAAGGGCAGGGTCAAGCCGGAAGCCCGGGGAAATTCAGCAGAGGCCCTTGCCCCGCAGCACCCGGGTGACCGACTCCTGCACGCGCGGCTGCGGCAGTTCCCCGCTCTGCACGGCCTTCACCAGCCGGTCCAGCACCTCGTCCACCCGGCCCCCGGAGGACCACAACGCCTGGTCCGCGCCGGCCTGCAGGGCCTTCAGCACCGCCTCCGGCAGCGGGTACTGCGCGGTGATCGCCTTCATGGCCCCGAGGTCGTCGGTCACCACCGGCCCGGTGAACGCGAACTCGCCGCGCAGCAGCTGATACGCGGGCGGCGACAGCGACGCCGGGACACCGCCGGTCAGCCCCGGCACGTCGAGGTGGCCGACCATCACCGCGACCGGCCCGTAGTCGGCCAGGCCGCGGTACGGCACCAGGTCGAGCGCGCGCAGCTTGTCGAGCGGCGGCGTGACCACCGTGCCCTTGTGGGAGTCGCCCGAGCCGTGGCCGTGGCCGGGGAAGTGCTTCAGCACCGGCTGGATTCCCGCGTCGCGCAGGCCCTCCGCAAAGGCTTTCGCGTACGTCTTCACCCGGGCCGGGTCCGGGCTGAACGACCGGTCGCCGATGACGTCGTCGTCCGGGGCGTTCGTGACGTCGGTGTCCGGGGCGAAATCCACGGTCACCCCGCGGGCACGCAGCTGACGGCCCCGCTCGGCGGCCAGCGCGCGGACCTGGTCCGGCGACTTCGTCGCGGCCATCGTCCGGGCCGAGGGCAGCTCGCCGTCGAGGTCGTCGATGCGCTGGACACGGCCGCCTTCTTCATCGACCGACACCGCCACCGGCACCCGCGCCACGGCCTGCACCGCGGCGAGCGAGCGATCTTTCAACAACGCTGTTGCGTTACCCCCGATGAAGATCCCGCCGACCTGGTGATCGCGAACAAGGGAAACCGTCGCCGCCGGGTTGTCCCCGGAGACACCCACGACAACCAGCTGCGCAACCCGCGAGCGAACATCGAGCCCAGCCACCAGCGACGCGCAATCGTCCGGCCGCGCGAGCTGGGAGGTGGGCACGGAAGGAGAGGGCGGAGGAGCCGCCGGAGGAGGAACCACCCGCGCGGAGGTCAGAGGGACGGCCAACCCGGACACGACCCGCGGTTGCAGGCCCGCGACCAGCAGACATCCGGCCACGATGGAGAACGCCACCCCAAAGGCAGCAAAACGTCGGCGGTTCATCGGTCCCTTCACTCGTCCGTGTGTGCCCCCCCGACCGTAGTCGACGGCCCAACTCCCCAACGTGAAGAGCGGCCGCTATCTCGGCCGCACGGCCGCGGCCAGGAATCTGGCGGGTGGCAGCGCCGCGACGACCGGCGCGCTCGGTGCGGTGAGCAGCCACGCTGTCGATGGCTGAACTCCGCGGCGTGAAGAGCGGCCGCTGTCCCGGCCTCGCGACTGCGGGTAGGGAACGTGGCCGGTGGCAGCGCCGCCACGGTCAGCCTGCTCGAAAGCCGTGGGGCGGCCACGCTGTCGGTGGCCCACCCCCCCCCGGCGTGAAGAGCGGCCGCTATCCCGGCCGCACGGCCGTGGGCAGGAGGCAGCACCGGGACGACCGGCGGTGAGCAGCCACGCTGTCGATGCCCGAACTTCGCGGCGTGAAGAACAGCCGCGGCCAGGAACGCGGCCGGTAGCAGCAGCCGCCGCGGCCGGCGTGCTCCGCGCCGCAAGCGGCCACCCCACCGCCCTCGGCCGGCCAAACTTCACAGCGTGAAGAATGGCTCCGCCGTCGCTAGAGAATTCGTGAAGGCGGCCTCAGCAGACTGGCCGTAGTCAGGGATCGTCGTGGGTGGAGGAGGGTTCGATGGACCAGGTGCGAGTGGCGGCGTGGGCGTCCGACCCGATTGCCCTGACCGGGCTGATCAACCACCTGAAGTCCCGCCCGGAGCTGCTGGTCCTTCCGCGCGCCCGCCGGGGTGAGGCTGCGGTGCTGGTGTTCGCCGTTCAGGAGGTTGACCGCGAGGCCGTTGCCGCGCTGCGGGCCGCGGCCGTCGAGTCTCCTGCCGCGATCGTGCTGGTGGCCGGGCACGTCGATCCCGCGCACGTGGGCCTGCTTGCCGACTGTCACGTCTCCGCCGTGCTGCCGCGGACCGCGCTCGACCGGCTCACCGCGAGTGTGCTCGCCGCGGCGCGGGGGCGCTCCTCGTCGCTGCGGGAGCAGGTCGAGGCCCTGGCCAACGAAGGTGGCGGGGCGGCACTCACGCCGCGCGAGGTGGATGTGCTTCGCCTGATGGCCGAAGGCTGGGACACTGCCGAGATCGCGGGCAAGCTCTGCTACTCGGAGCGGACCGTGAAGAACGTCATCTACGCCATGACCAACCGGCTCAACCTGCGCAACCGGCCGCACGCGGTCGCGTACGCCGTGCGGGCCGGTGTGATCTGAGGAAGCCTGTTGCGAACGATCGTCCGCCGGACCGCCATCGTGGTCGCCGCGTTGATCCCGCTCGCCGCCTGCACTCCGGGTGACGCCGGGGGGAAGACCAAGCTCACCATCGCGACCTTCGGTGAGTTCGGCTACGCGCCCCTGATCGCCGAGTACGAGAAGCTGCACCCGGACATCACGGTGCAGAACCGCGTCACCGACTTCGACACCCACCACAAGGGCCTCGCGACGCAGCTCGCCACCGGGCACGGTGCCGCCGACGTCGTCGCGATCGAAGAGCAGTACATGCCGCAGTACCGGAAGGCGAAGGACAAGTTCGCCGACCTGGCCGGCTACGGCGCCCGCGAGCTCGAAAAGCAGTGGGTGCCGTGGAAGTGGGCACAGGGCACCGACGGGGCCTTCGTGCTGGGCCTCGGCACGGACATGGGCAGCCTTGCCCTCTGCTACCGGCGCGACCTGTTCCAGGCCGCGGGCCTGCCGACCGACCGCGAAGAGGTCGCGAAGCTGATTCCGGACTGGGACGCCTACGCCGCCACCGCCGAGCGGTTCACCGCCAAGACACCGAACGTGAAGTTCGCCGACTCCGCCGGGACCGTCTACACGGCGATGCTCAACCAGTCGCCGGAGAACTACTTCTCCCAGCGCGACGACTCCTTCATCGCCGACCGCAACCCGAGCGTGCGCGCCGCCTTCTTCCTTTCCGGCGGCCTGGCCGCGAAGGGGCAGACAGCCGCGGCGACCACGTTCACCCAGGCGTGGAACGTGGCGATCAAGCAGGGCTCCTTCGCCACCGTTGCCTGTCCCGCCTGGATGCTCAGCCAGATCAAGGAAGCCGGCGGGGACGCCAACCGCGGCAAGTGGGACGTCACCACCGTGCCCGGCAAGAGCGGCAACCAGGGCGGTTCGTTCCTGACCGTGCCGAAGCAGGGCGCGCACCAGAAGGAGGCGTACGAGCTCGCCCGCTGGCTGACCGCGCCGGAGCAGCAGAAGAAGCTCTTCCTCTCCGACGGCATCCTGCCCAGCGAGCCCGCGGTGTACGAAGATCCGCAGGTCGTCGCGCACACCGACGCCTACTTCGGCGACGCGCCGACCGGGCGGATCTTCGCCGCTTCGGCCGACCAGCTGCGGCCGAACTACCGCGGCCTGCGTGACGCCGATGTCCGGCCGGAGTTCGGCCGGGCGCTCGGGCGGATCGAGGAACGGACCGACACCGTCGAGCAGGCCTGGGCGAAAGCCGTCCAGCAGGCCCAAGCCGCCCTGAAGTAGCCGCGCGTGCAGCACCGGCTCGCCCGTTGGGACCGCAAGGTCACGCCGTTGCTGTTCGTCGCGCCCTTCTTCGCCCTGTTCGTCGTCTTCGGCGCCTTCCCGCTGCTGTACACGGCCTGGGTTTCACTGCACGACTGGAACCTGCTCGAAGGCGACGAGGGCGGCTTCGGCCTCGCCAACTACGGTGACCTGCTCACGGATCCGCACTTCTACAACGCGCTCGCCAACACGGTCTCCATCTTCCTGCTCGCCGCCGTGCCGGAATTCCTGCTGGCCCTGGGCATCGCGGCGCTGCTCGACCGGCCGCTGCGGGCCGCGACCTGGTGGCGCACCGGGGTGCTGCTGCCGAACGTCGTGTCCGTCGTCGCCGTCGGGCTGGTCTTCGGGCAGCTGTTCAGCCGCGACTACGGCGTCGTCAACGAGGTCCTCGGCTGGTTCGGCGTGGCGCCGGTCAACTGGCGGGCGACGACCTGGACGTCGCACTTCGCCGTGGCGAGCATGGTGCTCTGGCGCTGGACCGGCTACAACGCCCTGATCTACCTGGCCGCCATGCAGGCCGTCCCCGGTGACCTCTACGAAGCCGCGGAGCTCGACGGGGCCTCGCGGTGGCGGGCGTTCTGGTCGATCACCGTGCCCGGCATCCGGCCCGCGCTGGCCTTCACCGCCATCGCCGGCACGGTCAACGGCCTGCAGCTGTTCGCCGAGCCGCAGCTGTTCGACGCCGGTGGCTCGGCCGGCACCGGCGGCAACGACCGGCAGTTCCAGACGCTGGTCATGTACCTGTACGAGAAGGGGTTCACGCACCTCGACGCCGGCTACGCGGCCGCGCTGACCTGGGTGATGTTCGTGGTCTGCGCGCTGTTCGCGCTGGTCAACTACCGGCTGGTGCGCCGGTTCGTGAGGTCGGCGTGACAGCGCGGCGGCGGCCGGGCGGCTGGGTGTACGCCGTGCTGACCGGGGTGCTCGGCGCCTCCGTCTTCCCGCTGTACTGGTCGTTCGTCGTGGCCACGCGGGACAACGCGGCGATCGGGGAGACGTCGCCGCTGCTGCTGCCGGGCGGGAACCTGGCCGAGAACGTGCGGCGCGTCTTCGACACCGTCGACTTCTGGCTGGCCATCGGGAACTCGCTGATCGTCGCGGGCACCGTCATGGTGTCCAACGTCGTGCTGGCGAGCCTCGCCGGGTTCGCCTTCGCGCGGCTCGAGTTCCGTGGCCGCAACACGCTGTTCCTGCTGGTCGTCGGCTCCGCGATGGTCCCGGCGCAGCTCGGGGTCATCCCGCTGTACCTCGTCGTCGGCGATCTCGGCTGGTACGGGCGGCTCGAAGCGGTGATCGTGCCCGCGCTGGTCAGCGCCTTCAGCGTGTTCTGGATGCGCCAGGCGTGCGAAAACGCGATCACCACGGACCTCGTCGACGCCGCGACCGTCGACGGCTGCTCGATCCTGCGCACCTACTGGCACGTGGCCGTGCCCGCCCTCCGCGCGCCGGCCGCGGTGCTCGCGATGCTGACGTTCATGGCCACCTGGAACGACTACTTCTGGCCGCTGGTCGTCCTCGACCCGAACGAGACGCCGACCGTGCAGGTCGCCCTGTCGCAGCTGGCCAGCGGCTACTACACCGACTACGCGCTGATGCTCACCGGCGCGACCGTCGCCGTCGTGCCCGTCATCGCGTTGTTCCTGCTGCTGGGCCGCTACATCGTGCGGGGCATTCTGAAAGGGGCACCGGTATGACCTTCCCGGCGGGCTTCCGGTGGGGCGCGGCGACCGCGTCCTACCAGGTCGAGGGCGCGGTGGCCGAGGGCGGTCGCGGACCGTCCATCTGGGACACCTTCGCGGCCACCGAGGGCAAGGTGCTCGGGGGCGCGACCGGCGCCGTCGCCTGCGACCACTACCACCGCTACCCCGAGGACGTCGGCCTGCTGGCCGACCTGGGCCTCAACGCCTACCGGTTCTCGGTCGCGTGGCCGCGGGTGATGCCGGACGGCCGGACGACGTCCGCGGCCGGGCTCGCCTTCTACGACCGGCTGGTCGACGAACTGCTCGGCCGCAACATCCTGCCGGTGCTGACGCTCTACCACTGGGACCTGCCGCAGGCGCTCGAAGACGCGGGCGGCTGGCCGCTGCGCGACACCGCCGAGCGGTTCGCGGACTACGCCGCGGTCGTGCACACCGCGCTCGGCGACCGCGTGAACCAGTGGACGACGGTCAACGAGCCGTTCTGCGCGGCCTTCCTGGGCTACGGCAGCGGCGTGCACGCTCCCGGCGTCCAGGACCACGACACGGCGCTGGTCGCGGCCCACCACCTGCTGCTGGCGCACGGCCTGGCGGCGCCGACGCTGGCCGGTCCGGGTCACGACGTCTCGCTGGCGCTGAACTTCGCCCCGGCGATCCCGGACGGTTCGTCGCCGGCCCACCTCGAAGCGGCCCGGAAGTTCGACGGCATCCACAACCGGTTCTTCCTGGACCCGGTACTGGGCCGCGGCTACCCGGAAGACGTCCTCGCCGCCGCGGGCCGGTTCGTGGAGTGCGTCCGCGACGGCGACACGGACACCATCGCGGCCCCGATCGACTGGCTGGGGGTGAACTACTACGCGCCGGCCCGCGTCACGCCGCTCGAGGACCCGCAGGCGCCGAGCAACTGCCCGCTGCCGACGTTGCGGGGGATGGACGTGTTGCCCGCGAAGGGGCCGCTGACGGCGTTCGGCTGGGAACAGGCTCCGGACACCCTGACCGAATTGCTGCGGTGGATCGACGACCGGTCCGGCGGGCTCCCGCTGGTGGTCGCCGAAAACGGAGCCTCCTTCGTGGACCAGGTGGTGGACGGCCGCGTGTACGACGCGGCCCGGGTGAACTACTTCATGGAGCACCTGCGCGCGGTCCACGACGCCATCCGGCTGGGCGTCGACGTCCGCGGGTACTTCGCGTGGTCGTTGCTGGACAACTTCGAGTGGGCCATGGGGTACACGCAGCGGTTCGGCTTGATCCACGTCGACTTCGAGACGCAACGCCGGACGGTCAAGGAGTCCGGCCGCTTCCTCGGTCGGGTCGCCAGGGCCAACGCGTTAAGGCCGCCGGCGGAAGGCGTCGGCGACCCCCGAGCGTGACGGCGTCTCGAGCTTGCCCAGCAGCCGGGCCACGTGGGCCTGGACCGTCCGCCGCGGCAGGGACAGCTCAGTTGCGATGTCCGGGTTCGACCGGCCTTCCGCGACCAACCCGGCGATCCGCACCTCGATCGGCGTCAGCGACTCCCAGCCGTGGCCCGGCCGGATCGACGAGAACAGCGCACCCCGCCGCACGCCGAGGCGGCGCAGCCGGGTTTCCGCGCGCCGCAAGTCCCAGCGGGCCGCCAGTGCCGTGTACAGCTCGGCCGCCTCCTCGAACGCGGCGTGCGCCGCGTCCAGCCGGCCCGCGCGGGCCAGCAGCACCGCCGCGTCCTCCAGCGCCGAGGCCAGCTCGGGGCGGCGGCCGACCGCGCGGAAGTGCTCGGCCGTCGCCAGCACCGGGGCCGGGTCCTCCTCGATCAGCCCGCGGCACCACGACGCCGCCGCGTGCGCCCGCGCCGGACGTCGCTCCTTCGCCGCCTCTTCTTCGCACACCGCCAGCGCCCGGCGGGCGCGGGCGACGTCGTCCTGCTCCATCGCCAGCCGCACGAACGCCGGCAGCCACTGGTGGCGCAGCATCATCTGCGCGTACGTCGGGTTCAGGATCGGCTCCAGGACCGCCAGCGCGCGCACCCGGTCGCCGCGCTGCTCGGCCGCCAGGGCGTCGGCGACCAGCAGGAAGTCGAAGCTCTCCCGCTCGGCGCCGGTGGCCGGGGCGTACTCCTCCGCCGCGTCGAGGTGGGCCGCCGCCTGGGCCCGGTCGTCGCGGCGGCCGGCGATCAGCGCCGCGACGCCGTGCAGCAGCAACGCGGCCGGGCCCGGCTCGCGCAGGCCGTAGAACGTGATCGCCGGGCCGTCCTCGATGACCGTGTCCAGCTCGACCAGCGCCTCGTCCCAGCGGCCTTCCCAGTACCGGTGCACCGCGGCGGACACCTGCAGCCCGACCGGCAGCGCGTGCCGCGCCGCGACTTCGCCCGCCGCGCGCAGGGCCTCGCCCGCCTCGGCCAGGCGGTCGAGGTTCTGCAGCGTGAAGACGCGGTTGTCGAGCAGGTCGAGGTGCAGGTCGGCCAGCTCGTGCTCGTCGCCGACGGCCTCGATCGCCGCGTCGATGTGGGCGAGCGCGCGGTCGTGCTCGCGGCGCACCGAATCGACCAGCCACAACGACTGCAGCGCGTGCGCGGTCAGGTAGCGGTCGCCGCCGGCGAGCGCCTTCGTCTCGTGCGCGGTCTGCTCGGCGGCGTCCAAATCGGACAGACTGCCGCGCCGGAAGTTGGCCAGCAGCTGCCGGTGCTTGACCCGCCAGAGCTCCGGCACGGCCGGGTCGTCGACCCACGCGGCGAGCGTCGCGACGGCGCCTTCGGTGTCCCCGCGGCGGTGGAGCAGCGCCGCGAGCACGTGCCGCATCTCTTCGACGGCGTCCGGCTCGGTGGCGACGTCGAGTGCTTGCCGCGCCAGGCTTTCCGGGCTGCGTTCCAGCCGGAACAGCACCTTGACCAGCGCGACCAGCAGCGTCTCCCGGCGCGGGTCGGTGCCGGCGCACGCGGCCAGCGCGCGTTCCAGCAGCTCGACGGCGATCAGCGGGGCCCTGGTCGAGACGACCGCGTGGTGGGCGGCCAGCCAGTCCAGCACCCATTCGTCCACTGTGGCCGGTGCCGCGACCAGCTGTTCGGCGACGCGTTTCACCGGCGCGCCGATCCCGGCGAGCGCCTCGGCGGCCTGGCGGTGCAGCGCCGCCCGCGTCCCGGCCAGCAGCCGGTCGTACAGCGCCTGGCGCAGCAGGGGGTGGCGGAACGCCAGCTGCGTCCCCGTGTCGATGAGCACGTTCGCGGCGACGGCTTCCTCCAGCGGCGCCAGCAGGTCCGACGGCCGGGTGCCGAGCACCGCGGCGACGTCGCCGACGGCGAACTCCATGCCCAGCAGCGCGCCCCAGCGCAGCACTTCCTGCGTCCGCGCCGTCAGGAAGTCGAGCCGCCGGTCGACCGCGGCGACCAGCGACCGCGGCGCCTCGAACTCCGCCGGGTCGTCGACGTCGGCCTGGCCGCCGCTCACCGCCACCGCGCCCGCCCGGCGCAGGACGTCGACCATCTCCTTGACGTACAACGGGTTCCCGGCACCGCGGGCGGCCAGCTCGCGCAGCCCCGGCCCGGGCGGCGCGCCGAGCTGGTCCTCGATCAGCCGGCCGACGTCCTCGCCGGTCAGCGGCGCGAGGTCGAGGACGACCCCGTCCCGCGCCTGGACGCCGCGGCGCAGCTGGGCGAGCTCGGCGCGGTCCGGCGCCGGCCGGGTCGCGGCCACCAGCAGCAGCGGCAGCTGCCGGGTCGCCGCGCAGAGCCGGTGCCAGACCAGCACGGACGCTTCGTCGGCCCACTGCAGGTCGTCGAGCACCAGCACCTGCGGCGACTGCGCGCACAGCTCGTCGACCAGGGCCAGCAGCCGGTCGACGGCGCCGAGCACCGGGTCCGCCGGTCCCCAGCTGCGCCGCGCCGGGCCCTCGCCCGCGAGTTCCTTCGCCACCCGTGCGCGCCGCGGGTCGGGCGAATGCGCGTCGATCGCCAGGCACTCCAGCACGACCTGCAGCGGGAACCGGGTGCTCAGCTCGTCGGCGGCGGCCCAGAGCCGCTGGAAGCCCGGGCCGTCCGGCAGCGAGGAGGTGAGCAGCGCGGACTTGCCGATCCCGGCGTCGCCCTCGATCCAGACGGCCCGGCCGCGCCCGGCGCGGACGTCCGCGACGAGCTCGGCGAGTCTGGTCGTTTCGGCTTCCCGGCCGAACAGCCGGTGCCCGGTGACGACGACCGGCGCCGGGGGCGCGTCGAGGCCCGGGTCCTGGGCGAGGATCTGCCGCTGGAGCCGTTGCAGCGCGGGGCCGGGTTCGACGCCGAGTTCCGCGACGAGCGTGGCGCGCGCGTCGCGGAAGACGTCGAGGGCATCGGCGGGCCGCCCGCTGCGGTAGAGGGCGAGCATCAGCGACTCGCGCAGCGACTCCCGCAGGGGGTGTTCGCCGGCGAGCACCGCCAGTTCCGGCGCGAGGTCGAGGTGGCCGCCGAGGGCGAGCACGGCTTCGGCGCGCCGTTCGAGGGTGTTCAGCCGGAGTTCGGCGAGGTATTCGCGGTGCCGTTCGGCGAAGCCGCCGGGGACGCCGGAGAGCGCTTCGCCCTGCCAGAGCGCGAGAGCGTCGTCCAGTTCGGTGACGGCCGCCCGCGGATCACCCTGCTCGAGGTGCCGTTGCGCGCGTTCGCGGTGCCGTTCGAACCGGGCCGCGTCGAGCGCGTCCGCGTCGAGGACCAGGGAGTAGCCGGCGGGATCCGAGACGAGCACGCTCGCCGCCGACCAGCGCGAACGGTCCGGTTCGAGGGCCCGGCGCAGCCCGGAGACGTAGGTGTGGACGCTGCCTTCGACGCTCGCGGGCGCGGAATCGCCCCAGACGCCGGCGATGAGTTCCGCCCGGGGAACCGGCCGGCCGGCGTTGACGGCGAGCACCGCGAAGATGGCGCGCTGACGGGCGGGGCCGAGGCCGATTTCGGCCGCCCCGCGCCAAGCCCGCAGCGGGCCGAGCACGCCCACCCGCAGGCCGGGGTCTTCCCCTGGCATGTCGTTGCCGTCCCCTCTGGGACTTCACGTCCCAGACCCCTTCCCCCAGGGACATCTCCGGTGACTTTACCGACGTGGCAAGCCCCGGAAAGGTTGCGCGTTCACTTCCCGGCGGCCGCCCGGGAGCGCACCGAAGGCGCCCGCCGGATGCCGAACGGCCCCATCCGGGCCTCCGCGCGCCGCACGTCCCACACCGCGCCCATCTCCGTGTACGCCGTCAACGCGCCGCGGAACGCCGTACGCGCCTCCGCCAGCTCGCCGGACTCCGCCAGCAAGATCGCCGCGTCTTCGGTCGCCTTCGCGTGCTTCAGCACCCGCCCGGCCGCCCGGTAGTGCCCGGCCGCCGTCAGGACCGGACCGGGATCGCCCGTCACCAGTCCCCGGCAGTGCGCGGCCGCCGCGGCGTGGGCCGGTGGGACCTCCCCTTCGGGCTCGAGCAGGCGCACCGCCTCCTGCATTCGCTGCCGGTCGCCGAGCGACAACGCCAGCCGCACCAGGTCCGGCAGCCACTGGTGGCGGGCCGCCGGGGGGTAGCTGTCCTCCAGCAACGGCAGCAACGCCGTCAGCGCCGCCTCCGGCCGGCCCTCCTGCTCGGCCAGCAGCGCCCGCGCCGCGAGCAGGAAGTCGCCGCCGTCCGGCTCCAGGCCCGGTGGCCACTGCTGCCGGTCGGCCGCGTCGAGGTGCGTCCTGGCCTGGCCCGGCTCGCCCCGGTGTCCCGCGATCAGCGCGCCGACGCCGTGGACCAGCAGGGCCGAACCCGGGCTGCGCAGCACGTACGACGCCGTCTCGGCGCCGTCGCGGATCACCGCGTCCAGCTCGGCCAGCGCCTCCCGCCAGCGGCCCAGCCAGTAGTAGTGCACCGCGCCGGCCAGGTGCATCTCGCCCGGCACCGCACGGGTCGCGGCGATCCGGCGGGCGGCGTCGAGCGGCTCGGCGGCGTCGTCGAGGCTGTCGAGGTTCGGCACGGCCAGCGCCGCGTCGTCCAGCGGGTGCAGCCCGGCCGGAGCCAGCGCGGTCTCCTCCCCGAGTTTCTCCAGCGTGGCCAGCAGCGACTCGTGCCGCCCGCGCCACATCTCCGGGACGTCGGCGTCGTCGAGCGTCCGCTTGAGCTCGGCGGTCGCCTCGGAGAAGTCGCCGCGGCGGTAGTAGACGTACGCCAGGATCCAGCGCATCTCCGCCGCACGCCTGCTGTCGGACGTCCGCGCGACGACCGAACGCGCCTCGGCTTCGGGCTCCCGGCCGAGCCAGAACAGCAGCCGGGCCAGGGTCGCGGTCAGCGTCTCCCGCGCGTCCGGCGGCAGCGTGCCCTGGGTGACGGCGTGGCGCAGCAGGTCCACCGCGACCCGCGGGGTCTCGGTGGCGACCGTGCCGATGTGCTCCAGCAGCCACCCGGTCACCCACGGGTCGACCTGCGCGGGCGCGGCGGCGAGCTGCTCGGCGACGCGTTCGGCGGGCGCGCCCGCGGCGGCGAAGGCCTCGGCCAGCTGCCGGTGCAGCGCGACCCGCATCGCGGCCGGCGACTTTTCGTAGAGCACCCGGCGCACCAGCGAGTGCCGGAACGCCAGCCGGTCGCCCGATTCGACCAGCACCCCGGACGTGATCGCCTCGTCGACCGCGCCGACCAGCGCCGTCGGCGGCCGCTCGGTGGCGACGGCGATGTCCGCTGGCGAGAACTCGCGGCCCAGCAGCGCCGCCCAGCGCAGCGTGTCGCGGGTCCCGCTGGACAGGAAGCTCAGGTACTGGGTGATCCGCGAGCCCAGCGGCGACGGGATGCTCTGGCACGAGTTGCCGTCGAGGTGCGCGTGGACGCCGTCGAGCACGATCATCGACTGCGCGAGCAGCGTCTCGACGATCTCCCGGACGTAGCGCGGGTTCCCGGCCGCGTAGGAGACCAGCAGCTGCAGCCCGGGCCCGGGAGGCGCGCCGGCCAGCTCGGTGGCGAGCTCGCGGGTGGCGTCCTCGGCCAGCGGTGGCACGGCCAGGACGGTGATGTCATCGTTGTCAAGCAGGTCGTCCAGCGCGGCCGGCCGGGGTACGGGACGGCACGCCCCGACGAGCAGCAACGGCAGCTGCCGCGTCTCCCGGCTCAGGTAGCGCCAGACGCGCAGCGTCGTGTCGTCGGCCCACTGCAGGTCGTCGACCACCAGCACGAGCGGCGCCTCCACGCAGAGCTCACGGACCAGCCCGAGCACGTCGTCGACCGGGTCCTCGCCGGGCTGCCCGGCGAGCCGCGCGGCCAGGGCGGCCCGGCGGCTGTCGGCGGCGCGCGGGTGCACGCCCAGCGCGTCGAGCAGCGGCCGCAGGGCGAACCGCTGGTCCAGCGCGTCCGCGGCGGCGAAGGCCGGATCGAAGTCCTGGGCCGCGGCGAGGACTTCGGCGAGCAGCGCGGTCCGGCCGCTGCCCGGCTCGCCTTCGAGCCACACCGACCGCCCTGTTCCGGCGCCGAGAGCGGCGACGGCTTCGTGCAGCCGGTCGAGTTCCGCCTCGCGGCCGACGAAGATCTCCGCCCGCTCCGGCAGCGCCGCGGCCGGCATCCGCGACACCGGCGGAACCGGCGCCGGCTTCGGTTCCGGTGCCGCGGCGGGTTTCTCCAGCAGCTCGTCGTGCAGCCGCCGCAGGGCCGGGCCCGGTTCGGTGCCCGAGGACTCGACGAGCCGGTCGCGGACGTCGGCGTAGACCGCGATCGCCTCGGTCCGCCGCCCGGCCCGGACCAGCGCGCGCATGAGCAGCCCGCGCAACGTCTCGCGGAACGGGTGTTCCCGGGTCAGCGCGGTCAGTTCGGCGACGAGTTCGGTGTGCCCGCCCGAGTCCAGCACGACTTCGGCGCGCCGCTCGATGGTCGCCAGCCGGACTTCGGCGAGCCGGGCGCGCTGCGCGGCGGCGAACGGCCCGGGCAGGCCGGACAGCGGGACACCGTGCCAGAGCCCCAAAGCTTCGTCGAAGTCCTCAAGGGCCCCGCGGAGGTCACCGGCCGCGTGCTTGCGTTGCGCCTGCTCGCGCAGGGCTTCGAAGCGGTGGACGTCGATCGCGTCGGCGTCCAGGCGCAGCGAATAGCCGGAACCGATCGACGCGAGCAGCTGCGGGCCCTCGCCCTTGGCCCGGCCGGGTTCGAGCGCGCGCCGCAGCCCGGAGACGTAGGTGTAGATGGAGCCCTGCGCGCTCTGCGGCGGCGCGTCACCCCAGACGGCGTCGATCAGCTCCTCGCGCGAAACCGTGCGGTCCGGGTGCATCGCCAGCGCGGCGAGGACCGTACGGCGGTGCGCGGAGCCGAGGTCCAGCTCCGTTTCGCCCTGCCAGGCCTTCAGGGGGCCCAGCAGCTGGAGTCTCGGTGCGGAGCCGTCCGCGGCCGACATCGGTCTCCCTTCGTGCGCGACGAATCGTCACGCGCCGGATGCCTGCCGTGAGCATACGCGGACGTCGTGAACCGGCAGGCAAGGATGGCGGACATTCGGGCAACGGGCACCCGGCGGGGTTCCGCGGCGCCACGGCGTGCGTCACGCTCGGGTGCCGGAGAGGAGCCGCGGATGCCGACCGAAGACATGCAGCGGGCCGCCGCCTGCTTCGCTTCCGCCCTCGACGGCGCCCGTTCCCGCCTTCGCGACGTCAACAGCGAAATGGCGATGGTGCAGGCGTCCTGGCGCGGTGAGGCATCGGTGCGGTTCGGCCAGGCCATGAGCGACTGGGAGCAGGAGTTCGACGTGATCCTGTCGCGGCTGGCGGAACTGCTGGAGGCGACCGGCGGCCCGATGCCGCGGCCGCGCCTGCCGTGACCCGGCTCGACTTCAGCTTCGCCGATCTGGTGCTGGACCGGATGGGCGCGATCACCGGCGAGCTCGGCGAGCTGCTGGCCGACCTCGAGGCCCGGGTCGAGCCGGAACTGGCCGGCTGGACCCCGGAGGCGCGGGAGGAGTACTGGCGCGCCAAGCGCGAGTGGGCGCGCGCGGCCGGGCGGATGCCGGGCTGCCTGGAGCGGGCGCGGGCGGCCTTCGGGGAGCTTTCTTCACGCGCGTGAAGACGGAATAGGGAAGGCGTGAAGACACGCCGTCCACACTGCCCCCATGAAGCCCGTCGAAGTGAGCGTCCTCGCCTCGGACCCGATCACGCACGCCGGCGCGGTGAGCCTCCTGGACAACCATCCCGACGTCCGGCTGACCGACCTCGTGCCGGACGTGCTGCTGGTGATGGAGGACCACGTCACCGAGGCGGTCCTGGGCGAGATCCGGGCCGCCAAGGCGTCGCACGTCGTGCTGGTCGTCGAGCACTTCCGCGAAAGCGACCTGATGGCGGCGCTGGAGGCCGGCGTGGTGGCGATCCTGCCGCGCCGCGAGACCGGCGGCGCCGAGCTGGTGACGGCGGTGCTCGCCGCGGGTGACGGCACGGCCAACCTGCCGCCGCGGCTGCAGGGCGCGCTGCTCGCGCAGGTGCAGCGGATGCGCAAGGACGTCCTGGAGCCGAACGGGCTCACGCTGTCGGGGCTCGCGGCCCGCGAGTGCGACGTGCTGCGCCTGGTCGCCGAGGGGTTCGGGACCGAGGAGATCGCGGCGAAGCTGTGCTACTCGGAGCGGACCGTGAAGAACGTGCTCTACGGCCTGATGACGCGTTGCGGGTTGAACAACCGCGCCCACGCGGTCGCCTACGCGCTGCGCGCGGGCGCAATCTGAGACGTTTTCTTTGCCACTGTCACCTTTTCGTGGGCTAGGGTCGCGATCATGGTGCTCACGGCAGTGGAGATCGCGGCCTCCGTCCGGGCCGGGCAGCTCGATCCGGTGCAGGTCACCGAGGAGGCCCTGGAGCGGATCGCGGCGGCGGACGGCGTCGTCGGCGCCTTCCGGCTGGTGCGCGCCGAGGAGGCGCTGAAGGAGGCCGCGGAGGTCGCCGCGCGGCCGGATCTCGCGTCGCTGCCGCTGGCCGGAGTGCCCGTCGCGGTCAAGGACGTCACGGAGGTGGCCGGCGAATACGCGTCGCACGGTTCGCTGGCGGGCACGTCCGCACGGGTGGCCGCGGACGGCGTGATCGCGACGCGGCTGCGGGCGGCGGGCGCGGTGATCGTCGGGCTGACGCGAGTGCCGGAGCTGTGCATCTGGCCGATGAGCGACACCCCGGACGGCATCGCCCGCAACCCCTGGGACCCGACGTACGCGGCGGGTGGCTCGTCGGGCGGCAGCGCGGCGGCGGTGGCGGCGGGGCTGGTCCCGCTGGCCCACGGTTCGGACGGCATGGGCTCGATCCGGCTCCCGGCGGCGATGTGCGGTCTCGTGGGGTTGAAGCCGGGCGCGGACCTGCTGGCCGAGGGCGGCTGGTTCGGCATGTCGGTCCACGGCCCGCTGGCCACCACGGTCGCCGACACGGCACTGCTGGTGTCGGTGCTGGCCGCCGCTCCGGAGCTGGCTTTGGTGTCTTCGCCGGCTCCCGTCCGCATCGGCATGTCGACGACGGTGCCCTTGCTGCACAGCCCGGTCCCGAAGGAGCTGGTCGCGGCGGTCTCGACGGCGGCCGGGCAGCTGGCGGCGGCCGGCCACGCGATCGCCCCGGCCGCACCGCGCTACCCGGCGACGATGGTCCTGGGCATGACGGCCCGCTGGCTGGCGGGCCCGGCGGTCCAGGCCCGCGACTTCGACGTCTCGCGGCTGCAGCGCCGGACCCGGGCGCACGTCCGCGCGGGCCGGCTGGTCGAGCGGGCGGGCCTGATCCGCTCGCGGACGCGCGACCGGTGGGTGGCCCGGGCGGAGGAGTTCTTCGCGTCGCACGAGGTGTTGCTGACGCCGACGCTGTCGCACTGGCCGGTGAAGGCGGGCCGCTGGCACGAGAAGGGGTGGCTGGCGAACGTGCTGCCGTCGACGCGCCTGGCGGGCTTCACGGGCCAGTGGAACTTCGCGGGCTACCCGGCGATCACGGTCCCGACGGGGCGGTCGGTGGTGTCGGGGCTGCCGACGTCGGTGCAGCTGGTGGCGCGTCCGGGCGGGGAGTCGCTGCTGCTGGGCTTGGCGGCCCAGCTGGAGTCGGCGAACCCCTGGCCCCGGACGGCGCGCAACTGAAAGCTCAGGAGCTCGGCTTGCTCCCCGTCGGCGACAGCGGCTTCGCGCCATTGCCGTTCGAGCCGTTGCCGTTCGCCGGCTTGGTCGCCGGGCCGTTCGAGTTCGCCGGCTTGGCCGCCTGAGGCGTCGGCTTGGCGGCCTGAGGCGCAGGCTTCGGGGTCGCGGCGGGCTTCGGCGCCGGCTTCGAAGCCGACTTCG
>NZ_MUMI01000246.1 GCF_002155975.1 Amycolatopsis kentuckyensis | reverse complement strand
CGTGCAGCGACGGCGGCAGCAGGTGCAGCTGGACGAACCAGCTCGGCGAGCGCGCCCCGAGCAGGCGGTTGAGCAGCCCGCCGCCGCCCTGGACGACCAGCAAGATCCCCAGCAGCTCGATCACGACCGCACCTCCTCGCGCTTGCCGAACAGCTCCTCCCACACCGGCCCGGCGACCAGCCAGATCACCGACACCGTGCCCAGCCGCGGGAACCAGCCCCACAGCGGCGCCACCCGCGCCGGCTCGCCGATCGCGAAGATCGCCGCCAGCAGGGCCACCGCGGCGAACCCGCAGGCCAGCAGGCACTTGCCCCACTCGCGCCACTCGTACCGCAGCTTCTCCCGCCCCTGCCGCTTCGGCGGCGGCGGCGGGCCACCGGCAAAGCGGTGGGCGAACCGCTCGTCCGCCCACCGGACCATGCCTGGCCCGAACACCACGCTGAAGCCCAGGTAGACCGCCGCGAGGCCGTGCGTGAACCCCGGCTCGCCCCCGGCGGACAGGTCGAGCACGGTCGCCACCAGCACCACGACGTCGACCAGCGGCACCATGGCCAGCAGCACCGCCGACGCGCGCCGCAGGCGCAGCACGTACCGCACCGCCAGCCCCGCCGCGATGAACACCCAGAACCCGATCTCGCCCGCCGCGATGACGGCGGCCATCGGGTTCTCCGCGAAGAACTTCCCGATCTCTTCCACCCCACCACGCTCGCGCGCCCTCCCGGCCGGGCGCGTCGGCGAAGGGGAGGACCGGGCGTCATCACTTCGTAGGACGCGGGCCCGGCGCGCGGTGTGCTGGGATGATCGAGTGCCCCTCCCCCGCCTGCGCTCGCTCCCGGTGTGGCAGCAGGACGGCCTGATCGCGCTCGCCACCTGGCTGCTCGGGTTCCTCGTCTACGCGACCGGCGTCCACCGGATCGTCACCGCGTACGACCACGCGCCGCTGGCGGTGCGGCTGCTGGAGCTGACCGCGCTGTGCGGGCTCGAGCTGCTCCGCCGGCGTGTGCCCCTCGCACTGGTCCTGGCCACGGCGCTGCTCGCGGTGGACATCGGGCTCGGCCCGTCGCTGCCGGTGCTGATCATCTACACCGACTTCCTGTACGCGGCGACCCTCTACGGCTCCCGCCGCACCAGCCGGGTGATGATCGGCCTCGCCGCGTTCGCGGTGGTGGGCGTGCTCGGCGCGGTGCTGGTCCTCGCGCAGGAGTGGCGGACGGCGGTGCTGGCCGCGGTCGGCATGCTGCCCTTCGTCATCACGCCGGTGTGGTGGGCGGCCAACGTCCGGCAGCAGCGCGACATCGCCGACACCGAACGGGCCAACGCCGAGCAGCTGACGAAGATCGCGGAACTGGACCGGCGGGCGGCGATCACCGCCGAACGCGGGCGGATGGCCCGGGACCTGCACGACGTGATCGCCGGGCACCTCTCGGCCATCGCCATCCAGTCGGAGGCGGCACTGTCGCTGCCCGACCCGAAACTGGCGAAGACGGTGCTCGAATCGGTGCGGGAGAACAGTGTCAGCGCCTTGGAGGAGATGCGCACGATGATCGGGCTGCTCAAGGCCGACGGCGGGGCCGCGGAGACGACCGCGCCCGCCCGGCTGGCCGACCTGGCCAAGCTGGCGGAGTCGGCCAGGGCCAGCGGGCTGGAGGTGCACGTGGAGTCCACTGTGGATTCCAGGGCGCCGCTGCCGGCGGCGGTCGACCTGACGGCGTACCGGATCGCGCAGGAGGCGCTGACCAACGCGGTGAAGCACGCCCCGGGCGGGCGGGTCGACGTCGCCGTCCACTGCCTCGACGGCGTCCTCGCGGTGGAGGTCCGCAACGACGTCCGCACCCCGCTCCCCCCGGCGGGCGGCGGAACGGGCCTGCTGAACATGCGCGAGCGCGCGGACGCGGTGGGCGGCGAGCTCACCGCGGGCCCCACCGGCAACGGCTGGCTCGTCCGCGCCGAACTCCCCGTGGGCGGCCCGCTGTGACGACCGGAGCTTCGCCCCGGGACCCCCTGAAGGCCGCTGCGACCGTCCGCGTCCTGGTCGCCGACGACCACAGCGCCATCCGCTTCGGCCTCACCACCATCCTCGGCCACGCCGAAGGCATCGAGGTCGTCGGCGAGGCCGCCGACGGCGCCGCCGCCGTCCGGCAGGCGCGGGCGCTGCGGCCGGACGTCACCCTGATGGACGTCCGGATGCCGGGCACCGACGGCATCGCCGCCACCCGGGAACTCGTGTCCGAGGGGCTCACCCAGGTGCTCGTGCTGACCACCTTCGACCTCGACGAGTACGTGCACGGCGCGCTGCGCGCCGGGGCCGCCGGCTTCCTGCTCAAATCGGTCGAAGCGCCCCGGCTGATCGAAGCGGTGAAGCTCGTCGCGGCCGGCGACGGCGTGCTCGCCCCGCAGGTCACGCGGCGGCTGATCACCGCGTTCGCCGCGGCGGCCCCGGAACGGGCCCCGCTCCCGGCCGGCCTCGGCGAGCTCACCGACCGCGAGCGCGAGGTGCTCGGCTGCCTCGGCGAAGGCCTGTCCAACGCCCAGATCGGTGGGCGGCTGTACATCGGCGAGGCGACGGTGAAGACGCACGTCTCGCGCGTGCTGGCCAAGCTCGGCCTGCGCTCGCGCGTGCAGGCCGCGATCCTCGCCCAGGAGACCGGCCTGACCGCCACCGATCTGCGGAAAGACCCGTGACCTTCTAACTTCTCCTCATGGGTGAGCGGCGAACGCTGAACGTGGACGAGGTCCTGGAACGCCAGGACTCCGGGGAGCTCAAACGACGGCTGCGCGGGCGCGACCTGATCGGGTTCGGCGTCGGCATCATCATCGGCACCGGCATCTTCACCTTGGCCGGTGTCGAGGCGAAGACCCACGCCGGGCCCGCCGTGACGCTGTCGTTCGTGCTCGGCGCGGTCGTCGCCGGGCTGGCGGCGCTGTGTTACGCCGAGCTCGCCTCCAGCGTCCCGACGGCGGGAAGCGCTTACACCTACGCCTTCGCCACCCTCGGCGAGGTGTTCGCCTGGATCATCGGCTGGGACCTGCTGCTGGAGTTCGCGCTCGGCGCCGCCGTGGTGTCGCGCGGCTGGTCGGGGTACCTCGCGAACCTGCTCGGCCTGTCGCCGGAGTGGTTCGGCGAAGACGCGAAGGTCAACATCGGTGCGGTGCTCGTCATCGCCGTGCTGACCGTCGTCGCCGTGCGGGGCATCAAGGAGTCGGCCTGGGTGACCAACCTGCTGGTCTGCGTGAAGGTCGCGGTCTGCGTGCTGGTGCTCGCGGTCGGGCTGTTCTTCGTCAAGGGCGCGAACCTGACGCCGTTCATCCCGCCGGCGAAGGCGCCCGAAGCCGGGTCGACGGTGCTGGAGCAACCGGCGGTCCAGGCGGCACTGGGGCTGGAACAGTCCGTCTACGGCCTGGCCGGCATGATCACCGCGGCCGCCGTGGTCTTCTTCGCCTACACCGGGTTCGAAGCGCTCGCGAACCTCGGCGAGGAGACGCTGAACCCCCGCAAGGACCTGCGCGTCGGCATCCTCGGCGCGCTGGGGGTGTGCGCCCTGCTCTACATCGGCGTCTCGATCGTGCTGACCGGCATGGTCCCGTTCACCGACATCGACACCGGCGCGCCGCTGGCGGACGCGTTCGACCGGGTCGGCCAGCACTGGGTGGGCGCGCTGATCTCGCTCGGCGCGGTCACCGGGCTGACGTCGGTGATGATGGTCGAGCTGGTCACGATCGGGCGGATCGGCTTCGCGATGGGCCGCGACGGCCTGCTGCCGAAGGCGCTCGGCACCGCGCACCCGCGCTGGGGCACCCCGCACCGGATGACCATCGGCGGCGCCGCGCTGATCGCCGTGCTGGCCGCGTTCGTCCCGATTTCCGAGCTGGCCGACATGGTGAGCATCGGCGCGCTGTCGGCGATGATCATCGTGGCCGTGGCGGTCCCGGTGCTGCGCCGCCGCCGTCCGGACCTCGACCGGCCGTTCCGGGTGCCGTTCTCGCCGGTGGTCCCGATCCTGGCCGCGCTGGCGTGCCTGTACCTGATGCTGAACCTGAACGTGCTGACGTGGATCCGGTTCGCCGCGTGGCTGGTGATCGGCCTGGTGATCTACTTCGCCTACGGCCGCCGCCACTCCCGCTTCGCGAACCGGGCGCCGGTCAGTCCCAGTAGGACGGAGTGAGCCCGGCGTCGCGGGCCGCTCGCCGCACCACGGCCGCCTGGTCCGCGTCGACGACCACGAGGACGCCGAGCCCGCCCAGTGCCGCCGTCACCCATTCGACCGGCTGGTCGTGGCGGCCGTCGTCGCCGAAGGACGGATAAGTGTCCACAACGGACATCAGGGTGCCCTCGGCGCCGATGCGGATGCCGACCAGGAGCACGAAGTGGCCGCCGGGCGGGCGCCAGCGGGACATCCACAGTGGCGGGACGCCGGTGTCGAGGTAGTCGAGCAGTGCGCGTTCCGGGGTGTCGTGGGCGCCGAGCTCGGCGCCGTCGATCCGGGCGAGCACCGCGACGCGCGGGACGTCCCACAGCCCGACGAGCAGGTCGAACAGCGCCTCGGTGGTCCACTCCCCCGTCACCGGCACCGCCGCGAGGGCGCCGCGCGACAGCGACTCGACGGCCGCCGCCAGCCCGGAAACCCGGGTGCCGGCCGCGGCCGGGTCGTCGACGACCGGCAGCGGCAGCCGGAAGTCGCGCCGGCCCGGCTCCCCCGGCGGGCGCACGGCCGGGCCCCGGACCGTGCCCGCGGCCGCCGCGACGGCGTCCTGGTCGGGCACGTCGAGCCCGGCCGCCCGCAGCGCGGCGAGCCCGCAGAACGCCGCGGCCAGGCCGTCCTTCTGGGGCAGTTCCGCCTGGGCGACCGCGGCCAGCCGGGCCCCGCCCGGCAGCCACCGCACCCCGGACAGGTCGAGCTGCCCGCCGTCGATCCCGGAAGTCATCGGTCCCCTCAGTAGCGCCAAAGATGGGCGGCGACGATCTCGTCGGCCGTGCGGTCGGCCGCCCACGCCGCGTCGGACGCCCGGACGGCGCGGAAGGCACCCAGCAGGTCGTCCCCGAGCACCCCGGCGATCCGCGGCGACGCC
Source organism: Amycolatopsis kentuckyensis (assembly GCF_002155975.1). Lineage (GTDB taxonomy): Bacteria > Actinomycetota > Actinomycetes > Mycobacteriales > Pseudonocardiaceae > Amycolatopsis > Amycolatopsis kentuckyensis. The sequence continues at coordinate 1,340 of NZ_MUMI01000246.1, read as the reverse complement.
ACGAGCGCGGCATCCTGTTCGGCGGGGTTCGCCGGCAGCCGGGACACCCCGCGGACGTCCCGTTCGCGGTCGGTCCAGCCGCCCGGGTCGTCCCCGATCGGCTCGGGCAGCGCGGGCGCGTCCTCGATGCCGGCCATCCCGGCGGCGAGCACCGCGGCGAGCGCGAGGTACGGGTTGGCCGAGGCGTCGGAGGTCTTGAGCTCGACGTTCGCGTGGCCCTCGCCCAGCAGCGCCGAGCCGGGGACGTACCGCAGCGGCGCCTCCCGGTTCTCGACGCCCCAGAACGCGTACGCGCCCGCGAAGTAGCCGGGCCGCAGCCGCAGCGTCGAGGGGACGCTCGGCGCCGTGATCGCGGTCAGGGCCGGCAGGTCGCGCAGCAGCCCGGCGAGGTAGCCGGCACCGTCCCCGTCCGGCTGCCCGGTTTTGCCGGTTTCGAGGAGATTGCGGCCTTTCCGGCGGACCGAGGTGTGCAGGTGCCACCCGTTCCCGGCGGCGTCGAGGCCGACGAGAGGGGCGAAGCTGACGGCGAGCCCGTGCACCCGCGCGGCGGCGTGGATGGTCTGCCGGGCGAGCAGCTGGTCATCGGCGGCGGAGACCGGATCGGTGGCAGCGAGGGAGAGCTCGAGCTGCGCGACACCGTACTCGGCGTGGAGCTGGCCGATCTGCAGGCCGTTGGCGGCGAAGTCGTGCAGGAGGGCGCCGATGAAGCCGTCGAGCGGGACGAGGGCGTGCGGGCTGTAGGCGGGCCCGGGGTGCCCGGGAGCGGCCAGGACGTCGGAGCTGCCGGCGGGCGCGACGGCGAACTCGAGCTCGTAACCGGCCCGGAATTCGAGCCCTCTTCTGGCCCCCTCCGCGACCTGGGCTTCGAGGACGGTGCGCTGGCAGTAGGGCCAGGGCTCGCCGTCCCGGGTGAGCTGCCGGACGGGCGCCCAGGCGAGCGCGGGCTGCCCGGCGAGCCGCCGCAGCCGCTCGACGACGGGCACGAGCCGGATGTCCCCGGAGGGGGTCGACAGCTTGTCGTGCGCGTAGGTGATGGCGTCGTGACTGTCGAAGACGGCGAAGAGCGAGGTCGCCCCGACCCCGCGGCCGGCGGCATCGGCCAGCCCGGCGACGGGGATGATCCGCGAGCGCGGAATGCCGTTGTTGTCGGCCCAGGCCAGGTGAACCCCACCCACTCCGGCGGCGGCGAAGTCCTTCGCCGCCGCCGACGCCGCCTTGGTCATGGCTCCCCGCTTCCTGCCGCCCGGGGTCAGTATCCCGGGCGAGGGAGGTGCGGGCCATCACGATCCGGTCCGGGCGGCGCTCACCAGTTGCCGATCCAGCGCCGCCCGGACCGGATC
>NZ_MUMI01000245.1 GCF_002155975.1 Amycolatopsis kentuckyensis | reverse complement strand
AGGTTCGTCCGGTCCGCGGCCGCCGACCAGTGTCAGAGATGACAACGGCCGCAAAACTTGTGACACACTGGCCGCCATGGACGTCAACCGGGTCGCCGTGGTGCTCGCCGACCGCGTTTCGCCGTTCGAGCTGGGCGTCGCGTGCGAGGTGTTCGGCACCGATCGCAGCGCCGACGGCATCGAGGGCTGGGACTTCGCCGTCTGCTCGCCGGGCGGGACCGGGGTCGCGAGCTGGTCCGGCTTCGGGCTGTCCGGCCTGCGGGACCTGGACTTCGCGGCGTCGGCGGACCTGCTGATCGTGCCGACGTGCGCGCCCCGGACCGCGCCGCCGCCCGAGCCGGTGCTGGACGTCCTGCGCGACGCCGCCGGGCGGGGCGCGTGGGTGGCGGGGTTCTGCGCGGGCGTGTTCTCGCTGGGCTACGCGGGCCTGCTCGACGGCCGCCGCTGCACGGTCCACTGGGTCTACGAGGCGGAGTTCCGCCGGCGGTTTCCGGCGGCCGAAGTGGACCCGCAGGCCCTGTACGCCGACGACGGCGGCATCCTGACCAGCGCGGGCACGGTCGCGGCGGTCGACCTGTGCCTGCACCTCGTCCGCCGGCTGCGCGGCGTCGCGGCGGCCACGACGCTGGCCCGGCGGATGGTGGCGGCCCCGCACCGCGCGGGTGGCCAGGCCCAGTTCGTCCAGGCGCCGGTGCCGGCGACGGCCGCGGGGGACGACGCCGTGGTCGCGGAGGCCCTGGAGTGGGTGGAGCGGCGGCTGGACCAGCCGTTCACGGTGGCCGAGCTGGCCCGCCGCAGTGGCCTGGGCGAGCGGACGTTCCTGCGCCGCTTCTCGGCCGCGACGGGCACGACGCCGCACCGCTGGCTGACCGAGCGCCGCCTGGACCGCGCCCAGGCGCTGCTGGAAGAGGGCGGCCTGTCGGTGGAGGACATCGCGGCGGCGTGCGGGTACGCCTCGGCGGCGGCGCTGCGGCACCAGTTCAGCCGCCTGCGCGGCACGAGCCCGTCGTCCTACCGGACGGCGTTCCGCGGCTGAAAAACGGAACCGGCCGCCACGCGTGTGCGTGACGGCCGGTTCCGCAGTGAAGCTCAGTCGTGCGACGGGCCCGTGTGGTACTCGAACACCAGGCCGCCGATCGTGATGAGCAGCGCGACCAGCGCGATCACCAGCAGCCAGATGTGGAAGAACGCCAGCGCCACGGCCGCGAGCGCCGCGGTGGCCGCCATGCCGATCGGCCAGTAGCTGCCCGGGCTGAAGAAGCCCAGCTCGCCCGCGCCGTCGCTGATTTCGGCGTCCTCGCGGTCCTCCGGGCGCGGTTCGATGCGGCGGGCGACGAACTGCATGTAGCTGCCGGCCAGGAACGCGAGACCGCCGGTGAGGAACAGCGCGACGATGCCCACCGGCTCCGGGCCGTGGGTCGCGGCCAGCGCTGTCCACACCCAGTACACGGCCGCCATGAACACGGCGAAGATCGCCACGATGAAGAAGATGCGGGCTTCGACCTTCATGGTCTTTTCCTACTCCTGTTGTCCGCTGGGCGTCAGTTCGAGGCGGTGCGTGCCGTGCGGTCGGTGTTGAACGGCTGGGTGGTGACCGCGTGCGGGGTGCACAGCTCGCCGCAGTTCATCTTCGCCAGCGCCTCGGCCGCCGTGAACGACTGGCCCGTCGCCGGGTTCGTCTGCTTGCGCAGCGCGATGTACTGGTCGTACTTGTCGGCCGACAGCGCACGGACCTCGAAGTTCATCACCGAGTGGTAGGTGCCGCACAGCTCCGCGCACCGGCCGACGAAGGAGCCTTCGCGGTCGATCTTGTTCTGGAAGGAGCTGTCCTGGTTGTTCTTCTCCGGGTTCGGCATGACGTCCCGCTTGAAGTGGAACTCCGGCACCCAGAAGGAGTGGATGACGTCGGTGGAGACCAGGTCGTACTGGATGGTCTTGCCGACCGGGAGCACGAGCAGCGGGATCTCGCCGGACGAGCCGACGGTGCTGACCTGCTGGCCGTCCGGCCGCTTGGCGCTCTCGTCCTCGTACTTGAACTCCCAGTTCCACTGGAAGGCCACGACCTGGACCTTGACGTCCGGGTTCGGGATCTTGTCCAGGACCTTCGACTCCGTCGTCGCGGTGAAGAAGAACAGGACGCAGACCATGATCGTCGGGACGACGACCGTGAACAGCTCGAGCGGGATGTTGTACTGGAACTGCCGGGGCAGCTCCTCCGGCTCGCCGTCGGCCGTCTTCTTCTTGCGGTGGAACGTCGCGGTCCAGAAGATCAGGGCCCACACGATGACGCCGACGACCAGCGCCGCGACCACGGTCCAGGTCCACAGGTTCCGCATGTCGGTGGCCTGCTGCGTAACGCCGACCGGCCAGCCGAACCGCAGGATCTCGTCGCCGGAGCAGCCCGTCGCGGTCAGCGCGACCAGCACGGCCAGCGCGGCGATCCGCACGGTCCGCTTCCCCAGGGTGCGCTCGGGTTGTCCCACTGCGCCTCGCCCTTTCACCCAGAGCCTCCTACGACCGATCTTTGTGACAGCCGGACTCTAGCCGAGTTGGCCCATCCTGCTGACCAAGGGGTAACCATCGACGTGCGTGTTACTCGCCACCTGGGTCCCGGCATACTGGGGCCTTCCCCAGCCCGGTGAAGACCCTGAAGGTGTGTGAGTACCCGTGTGCGGCCTGCTTGGACTGATCTGCGCGACCGAGACCGGCGCGGCGAACGCGCGTGACGCCGTCGGCGCGGCCATGCGCTGCCAGCGCCACCGCGGCCCCGACGAGCAGGACACCTGGGCCGACGCCGAGGTCGTCTACGGCTTCAACCGGCTCGCCTTCATCGACGTCGAGCACGCGCACCAGCCGCTGGTCTGGGGCCCGCCCGAGGCGCCGGGCCGCTACACCATGAACTTCAACGGGGAGATCTACAACTACCTGGAGCTGCGGGCGGAGCTGGCCGAGAAGCACGGCGCGAAGTTCGAGACCGAGGGTGACGGCGAGGCCATCGTCGCCGGCTTCCACTACCTCGGCGCGGACTGGGTGAAGCGCCTGCGCGGCATGTTCGCCTTCATGATCTGGGACTCGCAGGAGAAGCGGGTCTTCGGCGCGCGCGACCCGTTCGGGATCAAGCCGCTGTTCTACTCGGCCGGCCCGGAGGGCGTGGCGTTCTCCAGCGAGAAGAAGAGCCTCCTGGAGCTGTCGGACGTCCTCGGCGTCGCGCAGGAGCTGGACCGCACGGCCCTGCAGCACTACCTGGTGCTCCAGTACGTGCCCGAGCCCGAGTCGCTGCACACCGCGATCCGCCGCGTCGAGTCCGGCACGTCGTTCGAGGTGGTCCCGGGCGGTGCGGTGGAGTTCACCCGCTACTTCCACCCGCAGTTCAGCGCGAAGCCGGTGAACACGCAGGCCGAGGCCGAAGAGCTGCACCAGCGGATCGCCGATGTGATGCGCGACTCGGTCGGCAAGCACATGATCTCCGACCCGGACGTCACCGTCGGCGCGTTCCTCTCCGGCGGCATCGACTCCACGGCCACCGCCACGCTGGCCAAGGAGCACAACCCGAACCTGATCGCGTTCACCACCGGGTTCGAGCGCGAGGGGTACTCCGAGGTCGACGTCGCGGCCGAGTCGGCCGCCGCGATCGGCGTCAAGCACGTGGTCCGCACGGTGTCGGCGGACGAGATGATGGAGGCGCTGCCGCTCATCGTCTGGTACCTCGACGACCCGGTGGCCGACCCGGCGCTGGTCCCGCTGTGGTTCATCGCCCGCGAGGCCCGCAAGCACGTCAAGGCGGTGCTGTCCGGTGAAGGCGCGGACGAGCTGTTCGGCGGCTACACGATCTACAACGAGCCGATCTCGCTGGCGCCGTTCGAGAAGATCCCGGGCGGCATGCGGAAGCTCATCGGCAAGGTCTCGACGAAGATCCCCGAGGGCACCCGCGGCAAGGACCTGCTCCGCCGCGGCGCGCTGCCGCTGGAGGACCGCTACTACGGCAACGCCCGCAACTTCCGCGACGACCAGCTGCGGAACGTGCTGAAGACCTACCAGGAAGGCGTGGGCTTCAAGGACGTCACGGCCCCCTGGTACGACGTCTCGCGCGGCTGGGACCCGGTGGCCCGCATGCAGCACGTCGACCTGTACACGTGGCTGCGCGGCGACATCCTGGTCAAGGCCGACAAGGTGACGATGGCGAACTCGCTGGAGCTGCGGGTGCCGTTCCTGGACGCCGAGGTGTTCAAGGTCGCGGCGTCCATCCCGCTGGACCAGAAGCTCGCCCACGGCACGACGAAGTACGCGCTGCGCCAGGCCCTGGCCAAGATCATCCCGGCGCACGTGCTGAACCGCCGCAAGCTCGGCTTCCCGGTCCCGATCCGGCTGTGGCTGCGCAACGAGATGTACGACTGGGCGAAGGGGATCATCTCGGACTCGAAGACCGAAGAGCTGCTGGACAAGAAGGCGATCCTGGCGCTGCTCGAGGAGCACAAGGCGGGCCAGCTCGACCGCAGCCGCCAGCTGTGGGCCTTGATCGTGTTCATGCTGTGGCACGGGATCTTCGTCGAGCACCGGATCAAGCCGGAGATCCCGGAGCCGGTGTACCCGGTGAAGCTCTGACGCCCGCGTGACGAAGGCCCCGCACCGATCCGGTGCGGGGCCTTTTCCGGGCCGGGCTCAGGCCGCGGGCAGGACCGCCGAGATCTCATCCGCCGCGTCCGGGCCGAACGCCTCGCCGATGCGGGACAGGGCTTCCGCGCGGTCGAACGTCCACTCCTGGGTGCCGACCGTCTCCAGGACCAGCACCGCGATCAGCGAGCCGAGCTGGGCGGCGCGCTCCACGTTCAGCCCGCCGTCGAGGCCGGCCAGGAAGCCCGCGCGGAAGCCGTCGCCGACGCCGGTCGGGTCGGCCTTCGCGCGCTCCGGCACCGCGCCGATCTGCAGGGCGACACCGTCCTTGCCGACGATCTCGACGCCCTTCTCCCCCAGTGTCGTGATCCGCACGCCGACCTGGTCGAGGACGTCGGCCTCGGTCCAGCCGGTCTTCTGGAGCAGCAGCTCCCACTCGTAGTCGTTGCTGAACAGGTACTTCGCGCCGGCGACGAACGCGCGCGCCTGCTCGCCGGTCATCCGGGCCAGCTGCTGCGACGGGTCGACGGCGAAGGCGTACCCGCGCTGCCGGCACTCCTCGGCGTGGCGGATCATGCCCTCGGGGTCGTCCGGGCTGATCAGCACCAGGCTCAGCGCGCCGACGCGCTCGGCGATCGGCAGCAGCTCGATGTTGCGGGACTCGGCCATCGCGCCGGCGTAGAACGTCGCGATCTGGCACAGGTCCTCGTCCGTGGTGCAGACGAACCGCGCGGTGTGCGCGACCTCGGACACGTGCACGCCGGAGGTGTCCACGCCGTGCCGCTCCAGCCAGGAGCGGTAGTCGGCGAAGTCGGCGCCGACGGCGCCCACGAGGACCGGCTGGACGCCGAGCACCCCGAGACCGAAGGCGATGTTCGCGCCGATGCCGCCGCGCCGGACCACCAGGTCGTCGGCGAGGAAGCTCAGCGAGACGCGGTGCAGCTGCTCGGCGACCAGCTGCTCGGCGAACCTGCCCGGGAAATGCATGAGGTGGTCGGTCGCGATACTGCCGGACACCGCGATCCTGGCCCTGTCTGCCACCGGCTGCTCCTTCGTGTTCGACCTCACGGCAAAAGGCGCGAAGTTACCCCCGGGTCATGACCCATCCGGGTAGTTCGCGCGTGCCCACCCGACACTACCGGCTGGTACTCCTTCTCCAGTCGACAGCGGATCAATAGCGTTACGAATCGTGAACGCCGTCACCGAACCCGAGACCCTGTCCGAGCTGATCGCCGACTGTGCGCTCATCCCGGCGACCCTGCAGGCCGAGAACCGGCCGCCCGCCCTCGTCACGGCCAGTCCGTGGGAGGTCGACGAGGCGTGCCACGCCCAGGTCGCGGAGCTCGACGCCTACGTGTAGCCCGCAGAGACGGGAAAGGCCCCGCCTCCCTTCCGGGAGACGGGGCCTTTCGCGTGCTGTGGCTCAGTGGAACGAGTCGCCGCAGGCGCAGGAGCCGGTGGCGTTCGGGTTGTCGATCGTGAAGCCCTGCTTCTCGATCGAATCCACGAAGTCGATGACGGCTTCCGACACGTACGGCGCGCTCATCCGGTCCACGGCGACCTTGAGGCCGTCGAAGTCGCGGAACAGGTCGCCGTCGAGCGTGCGCTCGTCGAAGAACAGCTGGTAACGCAGGCCGGCGCAGCCACCGGGCTGGACGGCGATGCGCAGGTGCATGTCGTCGCGGCCCTCCTGCTCGAGCAGGGCCTTCGCCTTGGAAGCCGCGGCGTCGGTCAACGTGACGCCGTGGGTCTCCTCGGCGGTCTCGGCCTGCGTCGCGCCGGCGTGCTCAGCGGTCGTCATGGCACTCCCTCATCAAAGTCGAACTCGCTGCGGATACTCCTCGTGCTGACGTGCTCAACACCGGGGACGTCCGATCTGTTCCCCCACCATGGTCGCACATGGATCGCCCTGGTTACCGGCGGCGTGACGCCTGCAATACCCTGGTGAGGTGAGGTTCCTGCGCCGAAGCACCACAGACACCGCCGCCGACGAGCCGGAGACGGCCGAAGCCGTCGACGTCGCAGGCAAGGCGTACACGCCCGGTAAGGGCAAGGCCACGCCGAAGCGCCGCGAAGCCGAGGCGAAGCGACGGGGCCCGGTGGCGCCGCCGCCCACGACGATGCGTGAGGCGATGAAGCGCAACAAGGAGTTGCGCAAGGCGAACCCCCAGACCAAGGAAGACCGCCGCGCGGCGGCCAAGGCCCGCCGCGACGCGATGATGCGCGGCGACGACAGCGCCCTGCTGCCACGCGACAAGGGCCCGGTCAAGCGGTACGTCCGCGACCTGGTCGACAGCCGGCGCAACCTGCTCGGCCTGTTCATGCCGCTGGCGATCGTGGTGTTCCTGGCGCTGCTGGTGCCGTTGCCCCAGGTCCAGTCGTACATCACGCTGCTGTGCACGGCGATGCTGCTGGTGATGGCGATCGAGGGCTTCGTGAACGGCCGCAAGATCGCGAAGCTGGTGCGCGAGAAGTTCCCGAAGGAAACGGTGAACGGCCGGTCGATCGGCTGGTACGCCTTCGTCCGGGCGTCCCAGATCCGGCGGCTGCGGATGCCGAAGCCGCGGCTGAAGCCGGGGGATCCGATCCCGAACTGAGCTGCTTCCGAGAAGCCGGGTCGAGCGATGCTCGACCCGGCTTCTTGCTGTCCGGGACCACGGCGGTGCCGGACCTGGCCGACCGGCCGAACCCGCCGCCGGCCGCGAGACCGGAGTCACGCCAGGTCGTTAGCAAAGTAAACGATTACCGCCTAAGCTCGCGGCCATGGAGTTTCGTCGTCTCGGCCGCAGTGGCCTCAACGTCAGTGAGATCTCGTACGGGAACTGGCTCACCCACGGTTCCCAGGTCGAGGAGGACCAGGCCCGCGCCTGCATCCAGGCCGCCCTCGACGTCGGCATCACCACCTTCGACACCGCCGACGCCTACGCCAACACCGCCGCCGAGGCGGTCCTCGGGCGCGGGCTGCAGGGGCAGCGGCGGGAAAGCCTCGAGATCTTCACCAAGGTCTTCTGGCCCACCGGCCCCAAGGGCCCCAACGACAAGGGCCTGTCGCGCAAGCACATCATGGAGTCGGCGCACGCCAGCCTGAAGCGGCTCGGCACCGACTACGTCGACCTCTACCAGGCGCACCGGTTCGACCGGCACACCCCGCTCGAAGAGACCATGACCGCCTTCGCCGACCTCGTGCGCCAAGGCAAGGTGCTCTACGTCGGCGTCTCCGAGTGGACCGCCGAGGAGATCTCCCGCGGGGCCGCGCTCGCCCGTGAGCTGCACATCCCGCTCGTCTCGAACCAGCCGCAGTACAACATGCTCTGGCGCGTCATCGAGGAGCAGGTCATCCCGGCCTCCGAGCGCGAAGGCCTGAGCCAGATCGTCTGGTCGCCGATCGCGCAGGGCGTGCTCACCGGCAAGTACAAGCCCGGCCAGGCCTACCCCGAAGGCTCGCGTGCCACCGACGAAAAGGGCGGCGCCGACATGGTCGCCCGCTTCCTCGACGAAGACGTCCTCAAGCGCGTCGCCCAGCTCGAACCGCTCGCCGGGCAGGCCGGCCTCAGCCTCGCGCAGCTGGCCGTCGCGTGGGTGCTGCAGAACCCGAACGTCGCCTCCGCGATCATCGGCGCTTCGCGGCCGGAGCAGGTGCACGAGAACGTCAAGGCCGCCGGGAAGAAGCTCGACGCCGACCTGCTGACCGCCATCGACGACGTCCTCGGCGACGTCGTCGAGCGCGACGCGAGCCTGACCAAGAGCCCCTAGTCCTGGTTGATCCGGCCCTGGAACGGCACCCCGAGGTCGAACGCGTCCTCGGGGGCCATCCGGGGCTCCAGGCCGAACCCGCGCAGGAGGCGGCCGGCCCCGGCCAGCCGATCCCCGCCGCGGCCGGGCACGCGCGACGGCTCGAGCCCGTGCGAGACGAGCAGGCTTTCGACGTCGTCGATCAGGCGGTACGGGTCGTACTCACCCACGGACCCAGGTCTTCCCCGTGATCCGCTCGTAGACCTCGGTGTAGCGCTGCCGCGTCTGCTCGACGACGTCCTCGGGGATCTTCGGCCCGGGCTCGGTCTTGTCCCAGCCGGTCGTCAGGGACCAGTCGCGCACGAACTGCTTGTCGAACGCGTGCTGCGTCCGGCCCGGCTCCCACTCGTCGGCGGGCCAGAAGCGCGACGAATCCGACGTCAGGACCTCGTCCCCCAGGGTCAGCACGCCGTCGGCGTCGAAGCCGAACTCCAGCTTCGTGTCCGCGATGATGATGCCCTGGGCGGCCGCGTGTTCGGCGCCCTTCGTGTAGATCTCCAGGGTCAGCTCACGAAGCCGCTTCGCGGTGTCCTCGCCGATGTCGTTCAGGACCTCGTCGAAGGTCATGAACTCGTCGTGCCCGGTGTCGGACTCCTTGGTCGTCGGCGTGAAGATCGGCTCCGGCAGCTTGTCGCCCTCGACCAGGCCCGGCGGCAGCGCGACGCCGGAAATCTTGCCGTCGCGCTGATACTCGCGCAGGCCCAGGCCGGCCAGGTAGCCGCGCGCGATGCACTCGACCTTGACCATCTTCAGCGGCTTGCAGCGCATCGCCCGCCCGGCGAACTCCGCCGGCACGTCGGTGGTCGAGACGACGTGGTTCGGGACGACGTCGGTCATCCGGTCGAACCACCAGGCCGACAGCTGGTTGAGCAGCTTGCCCTTGTCCGGGATCGGCGTCGGCAGCGAGACGTCGTAGACCGAGACGCGGTCGGACGCGACCAGCAGGATGTCCCCGCCGTCGAGTTCGTACAGGTCACGGACCTTGCCCGCGTGGATGTGCTTCATTCGCCGTCCTCAGTCGTGTACTCGTAGAAAACCCAGTGGTCGGGCAAGGCGGCGGACTCACCGTACTCGACGACCGTCCCGTCGGCCGCCAGGAAGGTGCTCCGGCCCAGCAGCACCGGCGACCCGGCGGGCAGCCCCAGCTCGGCCGCCTCCTCCTCGCCGGCCCGGCCCGCCGCGTGCCGTTCCTGCGTCGTCGCGATCTTCGTGCCGAGCCGGGTGGCCGCGTGGGCCGCGGTGCCTTCGACGATCCGCTCCGCCACCAGCAGCGCCGGCGCCTTGGCCGACAGCGCGCCGTCGAACCACGACGTCGACGTCGACAGCGGCCGCGAGTCGGGCCCGTAGGTGGTACGCCGGCGGCGGATCACCGGGGCACCCTCCTCCAGGCCGAGTGCGGCCGCGGCGCGTTCGGACGCCGGCTCGAGGCCGGCCGAGCGGATCACCGCGTAGTGGCCGGGCGGGTAGATCCGGCCCGTCCGCACCGAAGCGGCGGTGCGGTCGCGGGCCGTGCGGTGCAGGCCGCCGCGGTCGACGACCGTGCCGACGCCGCGCACGGGCCGCACGAGCCCTTGCGAGCGGAGCGTGGCCAGCACCTTGGTGGCCGTCGCCATGGCGACGGTCCAGGTACGCGCTATCTCGCGGGCGGACGGCACTGCGTCGCCCTCCTGCAGCCGGCCGGACAGGATGTCGTCACGGATCCGGCCCGCGATCTGCAGGTACGGCGGCTCAGGGCGGTCGAGGGTGGGCAAGGCGGCTCCTCACAGGGACAACACGCACAAGTGTTCTAGCACGCCGACGGGTGACACACAAAGGCCTGTTCAGAACCACCCAGGTGTACTAGTACACGCACTGGACTGTGCTCTAGTGCGCAAGTTACTCTCGAAAGTGTGTCCCCGCCCACAGCACACTCCGGTTCGAGCGGCCAGGGCCTCGAGGAACTCCTCGAGGAACTCCGGCGCCGCAAATGGGTGCTGCACCTGTTCGGCGGCCGTGAGGCGCCGGAGATCTACGCGGCCGTGCACCGCTGGCCCACCTGCGCGGACGTCATCATCCTCCGCGACGAGCACCGGGCCAGCGCCTACCGGGTGCCGACCTTCCCGGGCACGGACGTGTTCAGCCCGCGGGTCGTCACCTGGCAGTACCACGCCACCCCGGTGTGGACGCTGCGGGCGGTGCTCACCCTGGCGGAGCCCGGCACCCCGGGCGCACCGCTACAGGCACTCCGGCCACAGCCGGACTGCCGGATCCCGCCGGAACTGCGCCACGACGTCACCATCCGGCCGACCGGGACGCACGAGGGGGACAACGGTGGTGGCCCGCCCGCGTGCGCCTAGCGGGCGAGCAGCCGCTCCGCGACGACGAGGTCGTGGGGATAGGTGATCTTGAGGTTCTCGGGAGCCCCCGGGACCCAGCGGATCGGCAGGGAGGAGAACCGCTCCATGCACGAGGAAGTGTCCGTACCCACGAAGCCTTCGCGCTCGGCCTTCTCGTAGGCCTCGAGCAGCGGTCCGGCCCGGAAGCCCTGAGGCGTCTGGACGCGGATCGCGCCGGGCACCTGGGCGACCAGGTGCCCGGCATCCACCTCGACGACGTCGTCCGCGGCCAGGCCCGGCACAGCCCCCCCGTCCTCGCGTGACCGGGCCAATACCGCGCCGACCAGTTCGGGGTGGACCAGCGGCCGGGCCGCGTCGTGCAGCAGCACGGCGTCGACCCGGCCGCCCGCAATTCTCGGAGCGAGGTGCCGCAGCGCGTTCAGCTCGGACGCCTGGCGGGTGTCGCCGCCGTGCACGATCTCGACGCCGTCGCCGGCCACCTCTTCGGCGAGTTCCCGGTCCTGCGGCCGGATGACGAGCACGAGCACGCCGATCCCCGGGACGCGCCGGAAGGCGTCCAGCGACCAGGCGGCCACGCGCCGCCCGGCGAGCGGCAGGTAGACCTTGTTCAGCTTCGCGCCGACGCGGGTGCCCGCGCCACTGGCCAGCACCACCGCGGCCGCCGTCGTCTCCACGAGCCGCGAGACTACTGGGCACCGGTGAGCCCCGCCGGATGCGTGGGCCGGATCCTCGCGGAAGCCGCTGGGCACCCGGAGGCAGGGCCTGCCACCACGGGGCCGCCGCGCCACCCGAGCCGAGCCGGGCACCCGGGTCCGAATCCCGTGCCACCTCGCGGAAGCCGCGCCGCCCCGCCGGACCGCCGCCGCGCCCGGCCGCACGACCGCCTGCCGCCGCTGCCCGGTAGGTTGGCCGCAGCGTTGCCGTGCAACAGGAAGGGCCTGGTGTGGAGCCGGAAAACATCGAGTTCCCCGAGATCACCCCGCCCGACGACCACGCCCGGTCCGCCGCGATCGCGCTGCACGACAAGCTCGTCAAGCCCGCCGGGTCGCTCGGCAGGCTCGAAGAGCTGGGCGTCTGGATCGCCGCCTGCCAGGGACAGTCGCCGCCGCGGCCGTTCACGCGGCCGCGGGTCGTCGTCTTCGCCGGGGATCACGGCATCGCCGCGAAGGGCGTTTCCGCCTATCCCGCCGAGGTCACCGCGCAGCTGCTGGGCACCATGCTGACCGGCGGCGCCGCGATCAACGTCCTGGCCGCCGCCGCGGGCGCGAGCGTGCGCGTGGTCGACCTGGCCGTCGACACCGAAGCCCCGGCGACCCGCTCGATCGGCGAGTTCAAGGTCCGCCGCGGCTCGGGCTCCATCGACGTCGAAGACGCGCTAACCGCCGACGAGGCGAAAAAGGCGGTCCGCGCCGGGATCGCCATCGCCGACGCCGAGGTCGACGGCGGGGCCGACCTGCTGATCCCCGGCGACCTCGGGATCGGCAACAGCACGCCGGCGTCGGTGCTGGTGGCGGCGCTGACCGGCAGCGAGCCGGTGGCCGTCGTCGGGCGCGGCTCCGGCATCGACGACAACGCGTGGATGCGCAAGGCCACCGCCGTGCGCGACGCCCTGCGCCGGGCCCGCGCGGTGCTCGCCGATCCGGTCGACCTGCTGCCCCCCCCCCCCCCCCCCCCCCCCCCCCCCCCCCCCCCCCTCCCCCCCCCCCCCCCCCCCCCCCCCCCCCCCCCCCCCCCCCCCCCCCCCCCCGCCCCCCCCGCCCCCCCCCCCCCCCCCCCCCCCCCCCCCCCCCCCCCCCCCCCCCCCCCCCCCCCCCCCCCCCCCCCCCCCCCCCCCCCCCCCCCCCCCCCCCCCCCCCCCCCCCCCCCCCCCCCCCCCCCCCC
>NZ_MUMI01000244.1 GCF_002155975.1 Amycolatopsis kentuckyensis | reverse complement strand
ACACGGTTTCGGTGTTGGCTCCGGTGCCGGGTGGTGAGGGCACGTTCAACGCGGTGACCTCGTCGGTGGAGATGTTCGCGCGGGGAACCGATGGGTTGCTGGGACACACGTATCTGGGGCCGGACGGGAAATCCGGGGCCTGGAGTGTGAACGGGCCGTGGCAGATCGTGGGCCGGCCGGTGTCGGTGTTCAACCCGAACTCGGGTGCGGTGGAGATCTACGCCCGGGACACCCTCGGTTACCTGATCCATTCCTATATCGGGACCGACGGCAAATACGGGCCCTGGACCCGGGTCGGGGACTGGAAGATCGCCGACACCCCCGCCGCGGTCTACAACCCCAACTCCCGCTCGGTGGAGATCTACGCCCGCGCCACCGACGACTTCCTGATCCACAACTACCTGCTGCCCGACGGCAACCACGGCACCTGGACCACCGTCGGCACCTGGAAAATCGCCGGAGCCCCGGCCGCGGTCTTCAACGACGCCCGCCGCTCGATCGAGGTCTACGCCCGCGCCACCGACGGCTACCTGCTCCACAACTACCTCGGCACCGACGGCCAGAACGGCACCTGGTCAGTCGTCGGAGACTGGAAAATCACCGAAAACCCCGCCGCGGTCTACAACCCCAACTCCCGCTCGGTCGAGATCTACGCCCGCGCCACCGACAAGTTCCTGATCCACAACTACCTGCTGCCCGACGGCAACCACGGCACCTGGAGCACCGTCGGCACCTGGACCATCAGCAACACCCCCACCGCCGTCTACCACCCCTCCCGCCACTCGATCGAGGTCTACGCCCGCTCCATGGACGGCTACCTCGTCCACAACTACCTCGGCAACGACGGCCAGAACGGCACCTGGACCGTCGCCGACAACCACCCCATCACCGACTAAACCCCACCCCGACGCCGCGGCCGGCCACCACCAGCCGCGGCACCACACCACACCCACCCCCTCGACCAGCACCTGGACACTGAGCTGCCTACGGATCGGCTCATGGCGCCGACGCGTCCGAGAGGGACGCATGGTGGTCATCGAGCCGACGATCGTGTCGTTTCAACGCTGGGGCCGTGGCGGCGGCTGCTGCCCGGCCGCCGCGAGGCGCTGGTCGTGGTCACCGCGCGCGGCCCGCTACCGCCGTCCAGTTCCTGCTCGCCGAGCTCGACGCGGTCTCGGCGTTCGAACTGTTCCGCCGGGTGGTGAGGGCGCACCGGGTCGCCGCCGAGCTCGCGCAGTCACGACGGACCGTCGACCACTGCGGCGGTCTGCCGCTTGCCACCCGGCTCGCCGCCCAAGCTCACCGCGTGGCCGCGGCGCCGGCTGCTCGACCTGCTGCTCGGCCACGCGGTCCGGTCGGCTGTACCGCCTGCGATCCGACCAGGCCGGGCAAACCGGCACCATGGAGCAGTTGAAGACCGTGCTCCGGCAGGGACTCGACAGGCTGACGGCAGCAGAAGCTGAGTGGTGCGTCGAGGATGTCGGCATCGGATTCGTTCTCCACCGTGTCAGGTCCGACGCTGTTGACAGGCGATAGGTCTGCCGGCGATAGGGAGTACCTCCGCGAACACTCCTCCGGCTGGTTCCCCCACCTGAGCTGAGTTCTGCCGTGAGCCGACACACGCAGCCATAGCCCCAGGATCCTGCACATCCGGATGCGCCAGCGGGCGGCACCGGGTCGCGCCGTAGCTGCTTCGGCGTAACGGTGACGCGCTCGTAGCCGATCTTCCGGGCATCCACGCACCGAGGGGGGTGGCACAAGATGAGTGCTCCGCGGACCGTGGGCCGCGCCGTGTTCGACGAGGCCTTTGGCGGGCGGGTGCGGGCCCTCCTGCGAGCCCGGCCGGTCGCGGACGCGGCTGACAATGCGAGCCGGCAGTCCTGGGGCACCCACGACTACGACGTCGTCACCCTTGCGCTCGCCGCCATCGACACGGTGATCTCCCGGCAGGGTTTCGAGGAAGAAGTGACCTACGACGAGGCTGTCAGCGGCCTGGCGAGGCTGGCGGCGAGCGCATGTCCCGAGCAGCCCTCCGAGGTACACGAAGCGGTCGCACGGTACGTCATCGATGCGCTGCTGAACCGCCGGGAACGCGAGGCCCCATTCGCCTACCAGGTCTCGGACTTCTCGCTCGAACCTGACGGATCCGTGCACCACCGGGCGATTGCTGTGGAGTTCCGGCTGTTGAGCGAGCACGAAGACCAGCAGCGGGGCGTGAACGTGCTCCGGGCGTCCGCGGACGCGATCAACGCGCTGGTCGGGGGTTTGGAATTTGACGTCGAGGACGAGCAGGCCGCAGTCGAGCTCATGCTCGATCGGCAGCTCAAGCGAGGCGCGTTCGGCCAGGCGGAGAAGGCCGCGGAGCGGTCGCGGCTGCTGTCGGTGCGCTACAGCGACGAACTGCGCGCGCTCCTGACCGACACCGTGCGCGACATCCGTACGGTCCTCGACCGCTGGGCCCAGGACGTCCCGGCGCAGTTCGAGCGCAACCGGGTGCACCTCGAGGAGCGGCTCGGCGCCGAGAGCAGGCTGCTCGACCACGTACGGAGCGCCCTCGACACGGCGGAGGCAGATCCCGCCGTCACCGCGGCGGCCGCCCGGATCGCGGGTCTGCTCGAAGAATGCCGTCGCCGGCACACCGAACTGCATGGCAGGCTGGTCGGCGCGCGGACGATCTTCCTCGACGAACAGCTTCGCCAGTCCTTCCGGCCGATCGGAGGGCTGCGGAACCCGGACATCGCCGATGGTGTGTTCCTGCCGCTGTTGACCATGGCCGCCGAAGATGCGGCGGAACCGGCCGAGGCGTTCGCCGTGTTCGTCGCGGGGCCACAGGTGCCCCGGATCGTGCGGTTCGCCGACCTGGTCGACGACCTGCTCGCTCCGCGCCGAGAACCCCGGATCGACGAACCACCGCTCGACGAAGAACTCGGTGACCCGGACCCGCCCGCGGTCGCGCCCGAGATCCTGGCGGCCGCTACGGCCGTAGTCGACTCCGTCCCGCTGCCCGCCCGACTGTCGGCGTTGCTGCTTGCCGTCCAAGCCGCCGACCTGCCCGGCGAACTCGATCGAGGTGCTGTCGAGCGGCTCGTCGTGCTCGCGGCGCTCTGGACCTACGCCCCGGAGACCGCGGAAGACTTCTCCACCGCAGTGGACACCGCCGCCCGCATTCTCGGCCCGGCCGCAGTGGTCGACGCCGACGGCAGCCTGATCGACCTACCCGGCTGGTCGGGAGACGACCTGATCGTGGCCGAAGACGAAGAAACACTCGCCCGCTGGGCCGCGACTTCCGTTCAGGAGGTGTCATGACGCTCGGCCAGCAGGATCTTTCGGACGTCGGCATACTCATCGGCTGCGCGCTCCGCCCGAAGCAGCGGCCCGGCGCCGATTCCGACTACCGGACACTGCTCGGCCGCTACCGCGAGGACGCGGAATTCCACAACGCGGTGACCAGCGTCCTCGACGGGCTGGACCTGCAGGTGCTGTCCGACGGCGAGCTAGGACTGGTGCTGGGCGCGCGCCGTGAATCGGTGTTCGCGTACCGGCTCACGGATCTGCCCAACGTGAGCACGGTGCCCCACCGACTGCTGGTCGGGCTGATCAGCGCGGCCATCGCGGCTTACGTGTTCCCAGCCCCGGCCGACTTCGACGACGACCGCGTCCGGTGGGTGTCGGTCGACGAGATCGAACGGTTCGTCCGCGACGCGTGCGATCGGCTCAAGCGCGCACCGGAACCCCAGATGCTGGAAGATGTGTCGTTCGAAGAAGCATGGCGGACGTATGACCGACTGTCTCCCGGCTACAAGGCTGATAGGGGGAAGGGACAGGGACGTCGCTCGGCCGCGTCCTCCACTTATTGGGTCGCGAACGTCCTGAACTGGATGGTCGACCAAGGCCTGGCGCGGCTGGCGCCGAACCGCGGCCCCGAGACTTTCCAACTCCTCGAACGCTTCCGCATCCAGGTCGGTGAGCTGGCGGGCAACGCGACCTACGAGCTGTTGGCCGCGAGGCGCCGAGGCGACCACACTCCGGTGGTGGGGACGTGACCTACCAGCTTTCGTCCTTCCGCCTCGCAAACGTCGGGGACCGTGCCGCCCGCTTCACGGATCTGACGCTGGACGTCTCGACGGCGGGCGAGCGAGCACCAGTCGACTCGATTCTCTGGCTGCGCAACGGCGGCGGGAAGTCGAGCCTGCTGTCGCTTTTCTTCGCGCTGTTGCTCCCGCTGCGCAAAGACTTCATGGGCAAGACGGTCAAGCGTCACCTCGAGGACTACGTGTCCTCCGGCGACACGAGCCATACAGTGGCGGAATGGGTGGCCCAGCCCGGTGGCGACGCCAGCCGGCCGGCCCGGCTGGTCACCGGCGCCGTCTACGAATGGGACGAACGGCGAAAGCCCGCCGACCCGGATCGCGACCGCGAGAAGCTCAAGGGCTGGTACTACAGCTTCTTCGCCGTCCCGGGTGTACTGGACCTGCCCGGCCTGCCGGTGCGCGACGAATCTGGCCGGACGCGGACGATGGCCGAGTTCGTGAACGTGCTCAAGGAGATCGCGGCGGCCAATCCCCAGCAGTTCAGGTTCGTGATCACACGGCAGCGTGGCGAGTGGACGGACGCGCTGACCGCGCGGAACCTCGACCCGGCGGTGTTCGCCTACCAGAAGCAGATGAACCATTCCGAGGGCGGCGTCGCCGGGCTGTTCGAATTCGCGACCACGGACAAGTTCATCGACTTCCTCATCGATCTCACAGTTGACAGCACGCAGCCCGACCTCGTCGCGAACAACCTGCGGAAGGTCGTCGACGTGCTCGCGCGCAAGCCCGGCCTGCTCGTCGACCGGGAGTTCTGCGGGGAGCTGGAAGGCAGGCTGGAGCGGCTCGCCGAACGGCACATCCTGGCGAAGGCGGCGGCCGAGGCGGCCACGGGAGCACGCTCGTCCGCGGCCCGGCTCGCCGGAGCGTTTCGCACCGCGGCTTCGGCGCGGGAGGACGACCGGAAGTGGCTGGCAGAAGAAGCGAAGCGACTGGGGGACAGCGCTCGCGCGCTGGATCGGGAGCGCAGCCGGGTCAACGACATCGCGAGCGAGCTGTACCGGGTCGCGGCGAACCACCGGAAGAAGACCGCGAAGGCCGGGTGGGAAAGGGCGACCACCACCGCGGACGAAGCCAACGACGAGGACCTGGCCTGGCAGGCGGTGGGGCACCTCGCCGATCGGGTCGAAGCTCACCTTCACGCGGAGGACGTGCGGCAGCAGATCGCCCAGGAGGACCGGGAGACCGCTCCGCTACGGGAAGCCCGCGACGACGCCGCGGCGACGCTCAAGGCCCGTTACACGCAGCTCTCCGAGGAGGAGCACGAAGCCGAAACGATGGCGGACACGGCGGCGCGGGAGGCGCAAGCGGAAGCGGGTACGGAAGGTTTTCGCGAGCGGCAGAACCGGAAATTGGCGACCGAAGCGAGTGTGCGCGCCGAGAACGCTCGTGGTCGGCTGATCGAAATCCACGACGAGGTGGTCGCCGCTGTCCGGCTCGGCGACCTTCCGGATGACGAGGCCGATCCCGCGATCGTCCTGGCCGAGACGAAGCAGAACCGCCGGGAGAAGGAGGATCTGCTCGGCCAGGTGCGGCAGCGCCGTGAGGCCCGGCCCGCGGTTCGCGCCGCACTGGAAGCGCAGAGCCGGAAACTGGCGACCGATCGCGCAGCCAAGACCGCCGAACGCGATCGCCTCAATGGCGACCGGCGCAAGCTCGCGGCCAGGGTCGACGCACTCGCGACGGACGTCCGTCTCGCCGAGCTGACCCAGCTGGCCGACGGGACCCGGCTCGACCTGTGGGCCGAGGCCGCGGACCTGCGGGCGGCGCTGACCCGGGAGGCGTCGGCCGCCGAGTCGGCCGTCGTGGCCACCCGCGTGGACGCCGCCGAGGACAACCGGGCACTGGACGGGCTCCAGGCCAACGACTTCCTGCCCACCACGCGCGACGCCGAACGGGCTGCGGAGGTGCTTGTGGCGGCCGGGGTACCGGCAACACCGGGCTGGCAGACCCTCCGTGACCTGGTCACCGAACCCGAGCGCGCATCGGTGCTGGAGAATCCTCGCGTCGCGGAACTCGCCGCTGGTGTGGTCGTCGCCGACGGCGACGCGGAGAACGCCCGCCGTGCTCTTGCCTCCAAGCCGTGGTATGCGGTCGCGCACGTCGCGGTATCGACAGCTACGCAGTTCGAACGGGCGGTGGCCGCGGCGCCGCCGGCATACCTGGTGTTCCCCAGCGAACCCGCGCTCTATGACCGCGATGCGGCGGAACACGCGCGAGCAGACCGTGAAGAGCGTAGGCGTGACCAGGACCGGCGGATCTCGGAGCTGCAGGAACAGGCGAAGGCGGACAGGGCGCTGCTGGCGACGCTGGAGTCGCTGCTCGAAGACTGCCCGGCGGGGCACCTCGATGCGCTGGAGAAGGCCGTCGAAGAGTGTGACGAGGCTATCTCGGGCCTGACCGACGACGATCAGGTGGTCCGGGCGCAGATCGATGAGCTGGACGAGCAGGAAGCCGAGGACGCGGTAACCGAAGCCGGCTTGAGCGACGAGCTGAACCGGCTGGCGCAGCGGATCGAGCGGCTGAACGCGCTGGCGAAGCGGACCGCCGAACGGCCGGGGATCCAGCTGGCGATCGCGCAGCTCGACAACGAGGTCGAGGTCTGCACCGGCATCGCCGACGAGGCCGCAAGCCGGGTGTCGGAATTGCAGGAGACGGAGCAAGCCGCTCGTTCGCTGGCCTCGCAGCACCAGGCGAACTGGAAGCGGTACGAACGGGACTCCACCCAGGTCACCCTGCTCGACGGCGATCGGGAGGCCGTCGTGACCGGTGACGGCGATCCGTTGTCGTGGCTGAGCAGCCGGTTCGCCGAGCTGGACTCGCAATGGCAGACCGTGGCTTCCCAATCCGTGCTGGCCGAGCGTCTCACCGCACACCTCGAGCGAGGCAAACGGGCGGACCGGGCGCTGGCCGAGTACCCGGAATCCGCGCGCGAGCTCGCGCAGCAGCTGCTCGCGACCGGCGACGGTCAGGACGTGGACCGGCGAGCAGCAGCGCGGAAACGCTCCCGCGAAGTGGCCAACGAGGCACAACAAAAGCTGAGCGAGGCGAAGACCGAACTCAACCAGGCATCGGAAGAGGTCAAGCAGCGCACTCCGCGTGATCGGCTGCGGCACGCCCCGCTCGACGACGAGCCGGCGACCGAGGCGGAGGCCCGGGAACGAGCGGCGGCGGAAGCCGAGCGGGCGACCGAAATGAGCAGCGAGGTGACCCGGCTCAACCGCGAGGCCGAGGACGCGGGCAAACTCGCGTCCGAAGCCGACACGGCGGCCCAGGTGTTCGCTCAGCAAGCCAAAAGGCTCGCTGGCGCCACCACTCCGGTCGAGGTGCCCGGAGACGTCCCGGCCTATGCCGGGGACGAGCCGGAAGCCGAACTCGAGTCGCTGCTCAGTCGGCTCCAGTCGGCGAACAAGGAGGCCGAGGAGACCGCCGACCGTGTCACCAGGTCGATCGCCGAGGTCCGCAGGATCGCCGCTGAGGCCCGGTTCGCCGAGGTGCCCGGCGCGATCCGCGACCGTCTCACGGGGGACGACGCGGACGTGCTTGCGGACCGCGCCGAAGACCGCGCGCAAGAAATGCGGGTGCGGTACCGGACGATCGACGGCCAGCTCGCCGAAATCGGGCGTGATCAGCGGCTCGTGGTCGGGGAGATCGCGGGCCTGGTGAAGGACGTGCTCGCGACCCTCGAGTCCGCGCATCGGCACTCGAAACTACCCGGCACGCTGGGGCGGTGGGCGAACGAGCACTTCCTGCGGATCAGCTTCCTGCGTCCGGCCGGGGACGAGGACCTGCATGCCCGGATCGACGCGGTTGTCGACCGGATCGTCGCGGACAAGAAGACGAAACCGGAGGGGCTCGCGGTTCTCAAGAAGTGCGTGCACGAAGCGGTCGCGCCGCGTGGGTTCACGGTCAAGGTGCTCAAGCCCAACAGCGATCTCGCGGTCGAACCGGTCGACGTCACCCACCTCGGCAAGTTCTCCGGCGGTGAGAAGCTGACCGTGTGCGTGGCGCTCTACTGCACGCTCGCGCGGCTGCGGGCGGTCAACCGCGGACGCGGACGGGCGGCCATCGGCGGGACTCTCGTGCTCGACAACCCGCTCGGCACGGCCAGCCACGTTGCCCTGCTGCGCCTGCAGCGGGACGTCGCGGCGGCGCACGGTGTCCAGCTCGTGTACACGACCGGCGTGGAGGATCTCGGTGCGGTGGGCCAGTTCCCCAACGTGCTGCGCATGCGAAACGCGCCCGGCTCGCTTCGCAACCGGCGCTACGTGGTGTTAGACCAGCAAGCCACCGCGGATGACGACGGCATCACCAGCGCCCGAGTTCTGCGCGAGGACGACTCGTGAACGCGTTGGCCGAGCGGCTCGCCGAGCACGTCGCGGCGTCACCGGTGCAGCGAGTGGAGTTGGTTGACCTCTACGCGGCCGCGGTCGCCTTCGACCGAAGTCTGGCCACGACGCCGAGCGCCCGAAGCGAAATCCGCGAGGCACTGGACGAGCTGGTGGCGGCCGGTCAGGTGGCGTTCCCCGTGTCGCGTCAGCATTTCGACACGCGGGAGGAGCCTGCGCTGCCGAAATGGGTACGTCTCCCGCCCCGCCGGCGCCCTGGTCGTGCGCCGCGGGACGTTCGAGTCTGGCCGGCGGCGCTCGAGGCCGCGGGGCGCATCGCCGCCCGCGACGACGAGATCGGGGTACTTGAGATCGCCGCAGTTTTCCTGCGCGACAAAGGTGCGTCGCGCCCGAGCGTGCCGGTCCGCGAACGTTCGCTGGAGCTATTCGGTGACGAGAAGCGGCTGGACCGCCTGAAGTCGACGCGCTTGTTCACCTCGGGCGCGTTGACGATGGACCTCTTGCGCTGCCACGAGGTGCCTATTCCCTTCGTCTCGCAGTGGGTGGCGGGGGCTCCGGACCCGCGCGGTACCGCGCTGCTGATCGCGGAGAACCACCACACCTACACGTCGCTGCTCGAAGCCACGCGGCTCAGCGCTGCCGCCGGCGGCCCGGCTCGGCACGTCGGCTACGGGACCGGCAGCCAGTTCCCCTCGGCGGTCTTGTCCGTCCCGCTCCTGTCTCCGCGGCCGGACCGGATCGTGTATTTCGGCGACGTCGATCTCAAAGGTCTGCAGATCCCGGCCACCGCGAGTCTCAACTCCCAGCGTGCGGGGCTTCCGGTGGTTGAGCCCGCGTACTCGCTCTACGACCTCCTGTTCGCGACGTCCTACCGACGTCCTGCTGAGCCGGTGGCCGAGCACGTCGCCGCGCAGGTAGCGGGCTGGCTGGGACCCTTGGCCGGGCAAGCCCAGGACGTGCTGACGGCCGGTACGCGGATCCCGCAGGAGGCCGTGGGGTACGAGCTGCTGATGGCTCGTCTTCCCGTGCTGGATGCCGCCTGAACGGGACTGGGCCTTGGCCAGGACCGCTGTCGTGAGCGATCGGGACCGGTGACTCTGCGCTACACTGAGCGCATGATCTCCCCAAACACGGGAGATATCCCACGTGTGGGGGTTCAAGTCCCCCTTTGAACACGCCAACACGGGAGTCTCCCGCGAACCCGCTCGGTCGTCGGAGCTGCAGGTCGGTGGCTGATTCCAGGATGAGGTTATAGATCAACTGGGGCTGTTGCTCTGAGGTGAGGGCGTGACGCCTCCTTTGTCGACGGTTCGCGGCGGCGAGCGTGACCAGGTCTGTCGTGAATGATCGGGAGGGGCCGACCAGTCGGGTCGCAGCCTGTCTCCGGGCGGGCGGATTGCCGGAGTTAGAGGCGTGGCTTGCGCTGAGCCCGGCACTGAACTGCTACCTGTGGGGCGCTGATTTCTCTCCTCTCCCGCGTGACTTCAAGTGGCTCCTTGATCGCTGCGTGTCAATTTCGAATGAGTGCATCTCGAGGCTGGTCGAGCATCATTTGTTGCGCTTGCGGCGTGGCTTTGTCTCGGATTGGGTGCGCGCTTTCCGTGACATCATCGGGCTGCCGCTGTCGCGAGTTGCGTGGTACGCCTCGACGACTGAAGCGGGAATCCGTCCTCGGTCGGCTACTTCGTGCCCGTTCTTCCGGGCCCATTCGCGGATGTCGTGGCTTGCGGTGTAGTCGGCCACCCTTGATCCGTCGCCCGCCGGTGCGGCGGGCCACGGCAACGTATGGCTCGAGTGCGGCGCGCTATGTGTTGGCGTTCGCATGGGAGAGGTCGATCTCGTATGCTGCTCTGTCGAGTCCGAAAGGGACGGTCTGGTCGGCGTGGCTGCCGTCCAGGTCGTCAGACATCTCGATCGTTACCCTCTTGGCTATCTGGCACCTCCTTGTTCGCGTCGTTGAATGAGGCGGTCGAATAGTAACGTCGGGAATTCAGGCCTGATCGCCAGTATGTTGACTGCTTGTGGTTCCATCGGCATGGATAGCCCATATGCAGCGACGAACACTTCCCTCCGATCTTTCTCTCAGGCATAAGAAAAACCGTTAGGAGTAGGGCGATGGAAACCCAGCGTGGACAGGACCGTGCCCATGGTTGCGCTGTTGCCGAGGCGATCCGGGAGCTTGCGGCCGCCGTTCGTGCGGGGGCGCCGGTGCCGCCGGCCGACCCGGACGCGCTGCTGACTGCGGAGGAGGTGGGGGAGTTGTTGCAGTTGTCGCCGCGGACGTTGAAGGACCAGGCCGCGGCCGGGGTGCTGCCGCATCACCGGTTCGGGAAGCACTACCGGTTCACCCGGGGTGATGTCGCGGAGATCGTGCGGTTGAGCGCCGCCGGTGAAGCCGCCGCGGCGGCGGGTGTCCGTTGTGGACGTTGCCCAGGACTTCCGCGCCGCGTGAGGCGGGCGGAGCAACAGAGAAGAAGAGGGGTGAAGAATGGCCTTCGGCCAGGAAGAGCCCGGGACGGGTGAGTGGCGTGCCCGGTACAAGCGTCCCGATGGGACATGGGGGAGCAGGTCAGGGTTTCCTGACAAGAAGGCAGCTGAGGAGTGGCGGCTGGAGCAGGAAGCTTTGATCCGGCGGAACCTGTGGCTGGATCCGCGTGATGGTGAGACTCGGTTCGGCGACTTTGCCGAGGAGTGGTTGGAGGCGGTGGCTCCGCGGCTGGAGCTGAACACGGTCGCGAAGTACCGCTCGTTCCTCGATACGCAGCTGCTGCCGCAGTGGAAGGCGTGGCCGCTGATCGCGATCTTGAACGGCTACACCGGCGCCCGTTGGGGTGAACTTGTCGGGCAGCAGCGGCACGAGTACGACTCCGAGCGGCGGGGGATCGAGATCCGGACGCCGCTGAAGGAGGTGGGCGGAAAGGTCTACAAAGGAGGCCGGAAGAGTGATGATCATCACGCGGATGGTCGTCAGCGGCCGCCGACGAGGCGGGGCAACGCTCGGCCGAAGAAGGGGCGGACCAAGACTCCTGCGGGTACGAGGTTCGTGGCGTTGCCTCCGGGGATTGCGGTGCTCTACGAGGAGCTGATGGACAGCCACCGGGAGCCGTTCGTGCTGTGCACTCCTGAGGGGCATCCGTGGCGGCGGTCGAACTTCCGGATCCGGTTCTGGCGGCCGGCGTGGGACGGGGTGGAGCTCAACGACCCCGGGGCGGGGGAGCGGCGTCCGCCGATCCTGCCGACGTTCACCTTCCACGAAGGCAGGCGCACGCACAGCACGTGGCTGACCGAGGACGGGATTCTGGAGGTCGCGCGCCGGGCGCGGCTGGGGCAGAAGATGAAGGGCATCGCGCGGGTCTACGACCACGTGACGCCGGCGATGGTCAGCCAGATCCTGGACGCCCTGGAGGAAAGCTGGCTGCGGTCGCTGGCGTCGCTGTACCCGGGCGAGCGGGCGAAGCTGGTGTCCTGGTTCCCGCACCTGCGGTCCCGGCGCCGCCTGGAACCCGGCCCGGGGCTCATCGCCATTTCATCGCCATCTGACGACTGAAGCCCCGCCCCTCCGGGGAGGGACAGGGCTTCTGACCTGCGAAAACTTGTGGTGCGCGATACTGGGATTGAACCAGTGACCTCTTCCGTGTCAGGGAAGCGCTCTCCCGCTGAGCTAATCGCGCGAGGTGGAGACGGGATTCGAACCCGTGTACACGGCTTTGCAGGCCGTTGCCTCGCCTCTCGGCCACTCCACCGTGACTAGGCCCGAGAGCCTACCGAGCGGATGACGGGATTCGAACCCGCGACCCTCACCTTGGCAAGGTGATGCGCTACCAGCTGCGCTACATCCGCATTCCGCAGCTCCGGGAACCCGAGTCCCCGTCGCCGTGGTGTGGGAAAACCATATCGGACCCCGAAAACGGGTTCGACACCGGGGTGTCACTCCGCTGTTGCAAGCCCGTCATCAGGCCAGATCGTGCGGGATGAGGTGGGTGAGGGCGTCGTCGACGTCGACCCAGAGGTGCTCGTTGCCCGGGAGGACCACGTCGTACGTCCGGTCGAGGAAGTCGGCCAGTTCCTGGGCGGACGCCTCGAACATGGCGTGCCCGGACGGCGAGTTCAGCTCGATCAGGACCGCTTCGGGGTCCTCGACGGAGGGGCGGATGCGGACGTCCCCGTCACCCGCGTCGGCCAGGAGGCCGTCCGCGAGGAGGTCGCGTGCGTACACCCACTCGACCCAGCCGGCGCGGCCGGTGCGGAAGGCGGCGACGACCGCGTACGGGTCGCGTGTGTCGTAGCGCAGCTCCACCTTGACCGGAACCGCGGGAGTCCGCGGCGCCAGCAGGTCGAAGACCGCCGTCGAGCGGAGCGTCACGTGATCGTTGCGCATCGTCCTACCCTTCGTCTCCCTTCCCGGCCCGGCCCGGCCGAGGGCGTCACTGCTTGGACGCATCAGGAGGCCGATTCCGTCGCGGGTGCGCCGCAAATCACCCGTCCGGGCTCTCCGGCCCCCGTCTCCACCCGTGACCACCCGCGGCGCGCAACTGACCGGCGCACCCCGCGGGGCCCACGCCTCCATACTGCGCGGTTTAGTCGCCGGGCGATAGCACCGTCGCACGGATGTCGAACGTGGCGTCAGGCGGCCCCCCGGCCGAACAACCCTGACTAGCTCGGGGTTGTGCGTTCCGTACTCGTCGGTAAGCGGAGTGTGGTCGGTGAGGACCACCCGTTTGCAGGCGCCTGAAAGTCGTACGCTACTGTTGTCCACAACACCGCGGGCGGGCGATTAGCTCAGCGGGAGAGCGCTTCGTTCACACCGAAGAGGTCACTGGTTCGATCCCAGTATCGCCCACGCGAGAGTCGAGAGAGCCCTGTTCGCCGAAGAGGCGAGCGGGGCTCTTTTGCTGACTCCGGCGAGCGGGCCCCGAGGTCGGCCCGCATTTCCGCGCCGGAGTTCGCCGCCCGCCGAAACGGAGTGAACGATCCGTTCGGATCATCCGTATCAGCTTGCGAGAGCGGTTCGCGCCCCCGCCGCCGGGGCCCGCCGGAACTGCCTTCGAACCCCGTCGCTGCGACGGGTTTCTGTCGAACGGCACGCCGCGGGAGGTGGATGTGATCCTCGGCACGTCGGACCGCCCACGGTCGCGTGGTCACCCGGCGACGACATGTGACAGAACCGCCGCGCGTGACGGTGCGATGGCGAATGTCACCGTCGGTGGCCGCCGGGTTCCCGCGAGGGCTCCCGCCGGCCCGGGCTGGTCCACTGTGGACCTTCGCGATCCACAGTGTCCACAGTAGATCCCCGAAGGTCCCGCTGGGCCGTTCGGCCGAGCTTGGTCCAGCCGGGTGCGGGCATCACCCTTTCCGCTACGGAGCGTAATTTTCACGGGGATACGCTCTATTACGCATCGTCTTCATCTTGTTATCTTCCGGCCATTTTCTGGCGGGGATGTCACGCAGCATGTGGCTGGAAATCCTTGTAACACTCCCGAGAGAGTCGCCGATAACTTGCCGTGTGAAGCCCCCGCGGGCTCTGCGCGACCACATGAGATGCGGTAACTCTCCGAAATCATCTCCGGTGACGCTGCGTGCCCGCGGCTCAACTCGATCCAGTTCCCGGGAGGTCAGATGGAAGAGTCGGTGCGGCCTTCGTACACGGTGAGCCAACCACCGCCGCACATCGACCTCCAGGCCATCCCGCGTCCCGCCAAGCGGGACGAACACCCCGACGACGGGGGCCCGGCCGCCAAGGCGTGGCCCGCGGCCTGGGAAGCGCGGTACAGAGCCTGGGTCATCGGCAGCGACGTCTTCATCACGCTGCTGGTGATCGCGATCAGCGCGTTCGTCATCGATCGCGTTGCCCCGCACGACATGCACGCCTTTGGCACCATGCTCGCGGTGTTCGTCTCGCTGCCCGCCAGCCGGGCTTGGAGCCCGCGAGTGCTCGGCGAAGGCGCGGAGGAGTACCGCACCCTCGGCCGCGGCTTCATCACCGCGGCCGTCCTGGTCGCGCTGGGCGGCCTGCTGTTCGGCGCGCTCGAGGTCCAGGTCTGGGTGTTCGTCGTCGTGCCGGCCATCGCGCTGGTCGCCTTCCCGCAGCGCTACCTGCTGCGCCAGGTGCTGCACCGTAAGCGCGCCAAGGGACTCTGCCTGCTGCCGGTGATGGCCGCGGGCAGCCCGGAAACCGTGGCCGACCTGATCGCCCGCACCCGCTCGGAGGTGCACGTCGGCTGGCGCGTCGAGGCCGCTTGCACGTTCAACGGCCACGGGGAAGACCGCGACAGCGGCGAAATCGACGGCGTCCCGGTGGTCGGGCGGCTGGAGGAACTGTCCCGGCACGTGCGGCGCGGCGGCTACCGGGTCGTGGCGATCACCGCCGACCAGTACTGGACGCCGAAGCGGCTGCAGCGGCTGGCCTGGGACATGGAGGGCACCGGCGCGGAGATGGTCGTCGCGCCCGTGCTGATGGAGGTCGCCGGGCCCCGGCTCAACGTCACCGGCGTGCTCGGCATGCCCCTGCTGCGGGTCACCGCGCCGATGTTCACCGGCGGCCGCCGCGTGGTGAAGGAGATCGTCGACCGCTGCGGTTCGGCGCTGCTGCTCACCCTGCTGTCCCCGCTGCTGCTGGCGATCGCGGTCGCGATCAAGCTGAACGACCGAGGCCCGGTGATCTACCGCCAGCGCCGCGTCGGCCGCGACGGCGCGACGTTCACCATGCTCAAATTCCGGACGATGGTCACCAATGCCGACGCGATCAAGCAGACTTTGGCGGCGGACAACGAAGGCGCGGGCCCGCTTTTCAAGATGAAGCGCGACCCGCGTATCACCCGTGTGGGTGGTTTCCTGCGCCGGTATTCGCTCGACGAGGTGCCGCAGTTGTTCAACGTCGTGTCCGGGAAGATGTCCCTCGTCGGCCCGCGGCCGCCGCTGCCGGAGGAAACCGAGCAGTACGCGCCCGACGCCCGCCGGCGGCTGCTCGTGAAGCCGGGCCTCACCGGGCTCTGGCAGGTCAGCGGGCGCAGCGACCTCACGTGGGCGGAGAGCATCCGGCTGGACCTGCGTTACGTCGAGGACTGGTCGCTCGCGCTGGACCTGGTGATCCTGTGGAAGACGTTCCGCGCGGTGATGGGCGGGCAGGGCGCCTACTGACCCGTTGCACCGCGCCGCGCAGCACGGCCGCCGATTCCCGCCGCGGGGAGTCGGCGGCCGCGCCCGTTTCCGGGTCGTGAAGCCGCGGCCCTGACCGGCGCTGTGCCGTCGCGGAGCCGGCCTCGCGAGTGACGGCGGCGATCGCGGCTCGGGGCGGGGGAGCGGCGTTCTGCGGGCTGCCGCCGAGGCTCGCTGCACGCCCGGACCCGCGGCGGTGCGGCTACTGCGGCGCGGGGACCCTCGCGGCTCTGCTTGCCGATCCGCCTGCCGCGGTCTTGCTCATCGCTCACCAGGTCCAGCGCGAGCGACCAGTCCTCGACGTAA
>NZ_MUMI01000243.1 GCF_002155975.1 Amycolatopsis kentuckyensis | reverse complement strand
GCGTCGTGCACGACGCCGTCACGGCGGTGCCCGGAGCACTCGACATGGGGCCCCACGGCCTGCGGCATTCCGCCGCGACGCATCTGCTCGAAGGGGGTGCCGATCTCAGGAGCGTTCAGGAACTGCTTGGTCACGCTACGCTTGCCACGACGCAGCTCTACACTCATGTGACCGTCGACCGGTTGAAAGCGATCCATGACCGAGCGCACCCCAGGGCCTGAGGCGGTCCGGGGAGGCTCGCCGGGGTCGTCACCAGCGGGCCCGGCGGCGCACGCGCATCCGCACGAGCACGGAGACGACACTGAGCCGCATGCCGAGAACGACTGTGCAATGACCGCAGGCCCGCACGTGACCGAAGCCGCCGGAGTGACCACTCACGGTGAGGCTGCCGCGCCCGCGGAAACTCGGGCCGGCTACGACGTCGACGCCGGGATCGCCGCTCTGTGGCAGCAGTTCGCCGACAGTCCGGACCAGGCGTCGCGCGATCGGCTCGTGCTGCACTACGCCCCGCTCGTCAAGTACGTCGCCGGCCGGGTCGGCACCGGGTTGCCCACCCACATCGACGTCGGTGACCTCGTCCAGTCGGGCATCTTCGGGCTCGTCGACGCGATCGAGAAGTTCGACCCCGAGCGTGGCCTGCGCTTCGAGACGTACGCGATGCAGCGCATCCGCGGCGCAATCCTCGACGACCTCCGTTCGCAGGACTGGGTGCCGCGCGCGGTGCGCAGCAAGGCCAAGGAGGCCGAGCGCGCGAT
Source organism: Amycolatopsis kentuckyensis (assembly GCF_002155975.1). Taxonomy (GTDB): domain Bacteria; phylum Actinomycetota; class Actinomycetes; order Mycobacteriales; family Pseudonocardiaceae; genus Amycolatopsis; species Amycolatopsis kentuckyensis. The sequence goes on along the minus strand of NZ_MUMI01000243.1, from coordinate 582 downwards.
GGAGCGCCTCGGCGCCCGCCTGCACCGCACGCCGACCGACGCGGAGCTCGCCGCCGAACTCGGCATCGGCCTCGACGACCTGCGCGACTTCTACGGCCAGCTGCAGCTCACCAGCGTCGTCGCGCTGGAGGATCTGGTGGCCGCCGGCAAGGACAGCGGCTCGCTGGTCGACACCTTGCCCGACGACGACGCCGTCGACCCGGTCGCGGTGCTCGTCGACCAGGACAACCGCCGCCAGCTCGCCCAGGCGATCGCGCAGCTCACCGAGCGGGACAAGATCGTGGTCAGCCTCTACTACTTCGAGAGCCTGACCCTCGCCGAGATCGGCAAGGTCCTCGGCGTGACGGAGTCGCGGGTGAGCCAGCTGCACACGCGGGCCGTCATGCGGCTGCGCGCCAAGCTGGTCGAGCAGACCGGCAGCTGATCACCCACCACCTCCCCACGGCTTGAGCCGGTATTCGCCCACCTCGCCGGTCAGCGCGAGGGGATCGATGTACTCGTCGCCCCGTCGGACGCCCCAGTGCAGGCAGGCTGCCACCGAGCAGCCGGGATGCCCGGCGAGGACGGTGCCGAGCACCTGGC
>NZ_MUMI01000242.1 GCF_002155975.1 Amycolatopsis kentuckyensis | reverse complement strand
CGGCGTGCGCGACGCGGACGGCAGCGAGCACATCCACGCCGCCATCGAATGCGATCCGGCGCTGGCCGTCGACGTCGAAGACATCCGCGCGGGCATCGCCGAAGCGTTCTCCCCGATCCACGTGCCCGAGACGATCACCGTCCTGGAAGTGCTGCCGATGAACCGGAACGGCAAGCCCGACAAGGTCGTCCTGCGCACGGCAGCCGCCCAGCACTGACTTTCGGTTCCTCCACCAACCCCGCTGTTACGTCGAGAAGGCGAGTGAATGAACGTTCACCTGGAGTCATACCTGAATGGGAAAGCCGCGGACGATCTCGCGGGAAGCAAGCGCGAATTCCTGGAGATCGGCCGCCGTTCCGGTGACTACCCCATGGCCAGCGCGCGGCGCGACGGGGTGGATTCGGAAGTCAGCGTCTGGTGCAGCAACGACTACCTGGGCATGGGCCAGAACCGCCAGGTGATCGCGGCCGTGCAGGCCACGATCGACATCCACGGCGTCGGGTCCGGCGGTTCCCGGAACATCGGCGGGAACAACCACTACCACGTCCTGCTGGAAAACGAGCTCGCGGATCTGCACGGCAAGGAAGCCGCGCTCCTGTTCGCGTCGGGGTACACGGCCAACGAAGGCGCGCTCACCGTGCTGGCGAGCATGCCGAAGAACACCATCGTCTTTTCCGACGCGAAGAACCACGCCTCGATCATCGACGGCCTCCGGCACAGCGGCGCGAAGAAGCAGGTCTTCCGGCACAACGACGTGGCCCACCTGGAAGAGCTGATCGCGGCCGCGCCCGCCGAAGTCCCGAAGCTCATCGTCGTGGAAACTGTCTATTCCATGTCGGGCAACGTGGCGCCGCTGGCCGAGATCGCCGACATCGCGGACAAGTACGGTGCCACGACCTTCATCGACGAGGTCCACGCGGTCGGCATGTACGGCCCGCAGGGCGCCGGGATCGCCGCGCAGGAAGGCATCGCCGACCGGTTCACGGTCGTGATGGGCACCCTGGCCAAGGGTTTCGGTCTCGTCGGCGGCTACATCACCGGGCCGGCGGCCCTGGTGGACGCGGTGCGGACCTACGCGCGCTCGTTCGTCTTCACGACCTCGCTGCCGCCGGCGATCGCGGCCGGCGGGCTGGCTTCGGTCCGGTACCTGCGCTCCTCCGACGTCGAGCGGAAGCTCCTCTCGGAGAACGCGCGGCTCCTGCACCGCCTGCTGATCGACGCCGACATCCCGTTCATCTCCACCGACTCCCACATCGTTTCGGCCTTCATCGGCGACGACGACCTGTGCAAGCGGGCGTCCCGGCTGCTGTTCGAGCGGCACGGCATCTACGTCCAGTCCATCAACGCGCCCAGCGTGCCCGCGGGCCGGGAGATCCTGCGGATCGCCCCGTCCGCCGTGCACGAGCAGAAGGACGTCGAGACCTTCGCCGACGCCCTGCACGGCATCTGGAAGGAACTGGGCATCCCGACCGCGACCGCCCGCGACTGGTCGACGTCCGAGTTCCGCGCCGACGGCGCCCGCACCGTCGCGAAAGCCGGATCGCTGCCGCGATGACCAGGTCAGTGGCCGGCGTGCTGGCCGGCGCGGCGGCGCAGCGGCCCGATCACCCCGCCGTGATCCACGAGTCCGGGCCGGTCACCTACGGGTGGCTCTGGGACCGGGCCCGGCGCTACGCCGCCGTGCTGCGGGCCGGCGGGGTGCGGCCGGGTGACCGGGTCGTCCTGCTCCTGGTCGACACCCCGCAGTTCCCCGCGGTGTACTTCGGCGTCCTGGCGGCCGGTGCGGTCGCGATCCCGCTGAACGTCATGTCGACCGCGGCGGAGATCGAGCACGTGCTGGCCGATGCCGACACGCGGTTCCTGGTGAGCGCCGCCTCGCTGCTCCCGCAGGCGAGGGCGGCCGCGGAGCCACGGGGCACGGTGCTCTTCACCGTCGGCCCGGGCCCCGCGGGCACGGTCGACCTGGAGAGCGCGGCCCGGGACACCGCGCCGATTGGGGAAATCGCGGAGCGGGACCCCGACGAAGTCGCGGTCGTGTTCTACACGTCCGGGACGACGGGGACGCCGAAAGGCGTGATGCTGACCCACCGGAACATCCTGTACAACGTCGAGCGGATGGTCGCCGCGCCGTACGTGTTCCACGATGACGACGTCCTGCTCGCGTGTTTGCCGCTGGCGCACAGCTTCGGCCAGATCTGCGTCATGCTGACCGGCTTCCGCGCCGGCCTCACCCTCGTCCTGATGTCGAGGTTCTCCGGCCGGGAGGCCCTGGAACTGATGGTGGAACACCGGTGCACGGTGTTCATGGGCGTGCCGACGATGTACTTCGGCCTGCTCGACGCGGTGGCGCAGGGAGCACCGGTGCCCCGGCTCGATCGCGTGTACAGCGGGGGATCGCCGCTCCCGGCCCAGACCCTCGAGGACGTCCGGAGCGCGTTCGGGTGCCCGGTGTACGAGGGCTACGGGGCGACCGAGACGTCCTGCAGCGTGACCTACCACTACCCCGGGGTGTCGTTCCGGCCCGGCACGGTCGGGGTGCCGATCAACGGCGTCACCGTCGGCATCGCCCAGCCGGGTGCCGACCGGATCGAGCTGCTGCCCGCCGGCGAGGTGGGCGAGATCGTGGTGGGCGGCCCGACGGTCATGGCCGGCTACCTCGGCCAGCCGGAGCTCACCGCCGAGGTGCTGCGGGACGGCTGGTTCCGCACCGGCGACCTCGGCCGGCTGGACGACGACGGCTACCTCGCGGTCGTCGGCCGGAAGAAGGACTTGATCCTGCGGGGCGGCTACAACGTCTACCCGCGCGAGATCGAGGAGCTCCTCGCCGGGCACCCGGCCGTGGCCCAGGTGGCGGTCATCGGCGTTCCGCACCCGGTGCTCGGGGAAGAGGTCTGGGCGGTCGTGGTGCCGGCCCGGCCGCAGGACGCCACCGGCGAGTCGGCCGAAGAGCTCGTCGCGTGGAGCAAAAAGCGGCTCGCCGCCTACAAATACCCTCGTCGGATCGAGTTCACCGACGCACTCCCGATGGGGTCCAGCGGAAAGGTTCTCAAGCGGGCGCTCGTCTCGAAGTACGAGGCGACCGTCGGCGCGTAGCAAGGGAAACAGCACATCGGCGTAGCGCCCGCAGCACCGCTGCGGGTGCTACGCCTGCGCTCAGGCAGCTTCCGGGACAACAGGGTAGGGCAGCTCGACCATGGTGGAATTCCAAGCGGAAACGTCGACATCGACCGAGGCGATCGCCATCGTCGGGATCTCCTGCCGGCTGCCGCGGGCGGAGAACCCCGCTCGGCTGTGGCAGCTGCTGCGCGACGGCCGCAGCGCGATCGGCGCGCCCCCGGCGGGCCGCCCGGAACTGCCCTCGCGGCCGGGCGGCTACCTCGAGGACGTCGGCGGCTTCGACGCCGGTTTCTTCGGCGTCGGCCCGCGGGAGGCGGCGTCGATGGATCCGCAGCAGCGGCTGATGCTCGAGCTCGCCTGGGAAGCACTGGAGGACGCCCGGATCCGGCCGTCCGAGCTGGCCGGCAGCCGGACCGGGGTCTTCGTCGGCGTCATCGCCGACGACTACGCCGCCCTCACGCACCAGCAGGGGATCGACGGGATCACCCGGCACACCCTGACCGGTCTCAACCACGGTGTCGTCGCCAACCGGATCTCCTACACCCTCGGCCTGCACGGACCCAGCGCGGCCGTGGACACCGGCCAGTCCTCCTCGCTGGTCGCCGTGCACCTGGCCGCCGAAAGCCTGCGCCGCGGCGAGTCCGCCATGGCCATCGCCGGTGGGGTCAACCTCAACCTGGTGCCGGACAGCACCATCGGGGCGGAGCGGTTCGGCGCCCTTTCCCCGGACGGTCTCAGCTACACCTTCGACGCGCGGGCGAACGGCTACGTCCGCGGCGAAGGCGGCGCGTTCGTGGTGCTCAAGCCGCTGCCCGCCGCCGTGGCGGACGGCGACCCGGTCTACTGCGTGCTGCACGGCAGCGCGATGAACAACGACAGCACGACCGAGGGCCTCACCGTCCCGAGCCCGGCCGGCCAGCAGGACGTCCTGCGGCAGGCGTACGCGCGGGCCGAGGTGCCCGCCGAGCGGGTGCAGTACGTCGAACTGCACGGCACGGGCACCAAGCTGGGCGACCCGATCGAAGCGTCGGCGCTGGGCGCGGTGCTCGGTGACGGCCGCGTGGCCGGAGCCGAACTGCGGGTCGGCTCGGTGAAGACCAACGTCGGGCACCTCGAGGGTGCCGCCGGCATCGTCGGCCTGCTGAAAGCCGCGCTGTGCATCCGCCACCGCGAGCTCGTGCCGAGCCTGAACTTCGAAACCCCGAACCCGGACATCCCGTTCGACGAGCTGAAGCTCACCGTGCAGCACCGCGCCGAGCCGTGGCCGCGGCCGGACGAGCCGCTCTACGCCGGGGTCAGCTCGTTCGGGATGGGCGGGACGAACTGCCACGTCGTGCTTTCGGACTGGCGCACCGAGCCGGCGGCGGAGCCGCCGGTGCCGGGTGTGGTGCCGTGGGTGGTGTCGGGCAAGTCGGCCGGGGCGGTGGCCGGTCAGGCGGGCCGGCTGGTGTCGTTCCTGGACGAACGTCCTGGCCTGGACGTCGCCGCGGTGGGGCGTTCGCTCGCGGTGTCGCGCGTGCGGTTCGACCACCGCGCGGTACTGGTGGGGGAGACGCGCGAGGAGTTTCTCTCGGGGCTCGGTGCGTTGGCCGCGGGGGTGCCCGCGGCCGGTGTGGTGTCGGGCCGGGTGGTGCCGGACGGCGCGGTGGCGTTCCTGTTCTCCGGGCAGGGCAGCCAGCGGGTGGGCATGGGTCGTGAGCTGTATGCGAGTGAGCCGGTGTTCGCGGCGGTTTTCGATGAGGTCGTTGCGGCGTTGGATGCTCACCTGGATCGTTCGCTCGCCGGGGTGATCGAGGGCGAGCCGGAGCTGCTTCAGCGGACGATTTTCACGCAGCCGGCGTTGTTTGCGGTCGAGGTCGCCCTGTTCCGGCTGCTGTCCCATTACGGGGTGACTCCGGATTATCTGGTCGGCCATTCGGTGGGTGAGTTGGCTGCGGCTCATGTTGCGGGCGTGTTGTCCCTTGTGGACGCTGCCCGTCTGGTGTGCGCGCGGGCGCGGCTGATGGAGGGCGTCGCCGAAGGTGGCGCGATGGCCGCACTCAACGTGGGCGAAGAGCGGGTCGCGGGCTGGCTTCGTCCGGGTGTGGACGTGGCCGGGTTCAACAGTCCCGGGAACACGGTGATTTCCGGGGACGAGACCGCCGTGCTGGAAGTCCTGGAGCTGGCTCGGGCGGAGGGTGTGAAGGCGACGCGGTTGAAGGTGAGCCATGCTTTCCACTCCGCGCACCTGGACGGCGTGCTGGCGGAACTCACCGCGGTCGCGCGGGAGCTGACGTACTCGGCACCGCGGATCCCGGTCGTTTCGAATGTCACCGGTGACCTGATCGAGGAGTTCACGGCGGAGTACTGGGCCGTGCAGGCTCGCTCGGCGGTGCGGTTCGCCGACGGCATCGCGACGCTGGCCGCTCTCGGTGTGACGGCGTTCGTGGAGCTGGGTCCCGACGGGACGCTGGCGGGCTTGGCGGGCGAGTGCCTGGCCGGTGCCCCGGGTGTCGTCGTGGTTCCGGTGCTGCGCAAGGACCGCGCGGAGAAGCGTTCCTTCCTGGCCGCCTTGGGTGTGGTGCACGCCCACGGCGTGGAGGTGGCGTGGGAGCGGTTCCTGCCGGGTTCGGGCCTGGTGGACCTGCCCACCTACGCCTTCCAGCGGAGGCACTTCTGGCTGGACGGCCCGGCGCCCGAACCGGAGCGGGCCGCGCCGCGCGGCGATGCGCTGGAGCTGGTGCGCGCGCACGTGGCCGCGGTGCTCGGCCACGGATCCGCGCGCGACGTGGACGTCGACACGACCTTCAAGGACCTGGGCTTCGACTCCCTCGCGGCCGTCGAGCTCCGGAACGCGCTGAACGCGGCCACCGGGCTCTCGCTGCCCTCCGGCCTCCTCTTCAACCACCCCACCCCGGCCGTCCTCGCCGAACACCTCGGCGGCCTGGACCGGGGCCGGGACGACGATGCCTCCGCGGCCGTCGCCTCGGACGAGCCGATCGCGATCGTCGGCATGGCCTGCCGGCTGCCGGGCGGGGTCGCCTCGCCGGAGGACCTGTGGCGGCTGGTCGCCGGCGAAGCCGAGGCGATCGGCGGGTTCCCGGGCAACCGGGGCTGGGACCTCGACGCGCTCTTCGCCGCCGACCCGGACAGCCCCGGCAGAACCTACGCCACCCAGGGTGGTTTCCTGCCCGACGCGGACCGGTTCGACGCCGAGTTCTTCGGCATCAGCCCGCGCGAGGCGGCGGCGATGGACCCCCAGCAGCGCTTGCTGCTGGAGACGGGGTGGGAAGCGTTCGAGCACGCCGGGATCGACCCGGCCGTGCTGCGCGGGACCCGCACCGGCGTGTACATCGGCGCGACGGCCCAGGAGTACGGGCCGCGGCTGCACGAGCCGTCCGGCGGGCACGATGGCTACCTGCTGACCGGCAACACCGCCAGCGTCGCTTCGGGCCGGCTCGCCTACACCTTCGGGCTGGAGGGTCCCGCGGTGACGGTCGACACCGCGTGTTCGTCTTCGCTGGTGGCGCTGCACCTCGCGGCTCAGTCGCTGCGGCGGGGCGAGTGCTCGATGGCGCTGGCCGGCGGGGTGTCCGTGATGGCGACACCCGGCATGTTCGTGGAGTTTGCCCGGCAGCGCGGGTTGTCGCCGGACGGGCGCTGCAAGGCGTTCTCGTCGTCGGCGGACGGCACGGGCTGGGCCGAGGGCGTGGGTGTCCTGGTGCTGCAGCGGCTGTCGGACGCGCAGCGCAGCGGGCACCGCGTGCTGGCGGTGATCCGCGGGTCGGCGGTGAACCAGGACGGGGCGAGCAACGGCCTGACGGCCCCGAACGGACCTTCGCAGGAGCGGGTGATCCGGCAGGCGCTCGCCGACGCGCGACTGGCACCGTCCGAAGTGGACGCGGTGGAAGCGCACGGCACGGGCACCCGGCTCGGCGACCCGATCGAGGCGCAGGCCCTGCTGGCCACCTACGGCCAGGATCGCCGGGAGCCGCTCCGGCTCGGTTCGCTGAAGTCGAACATCGGGCACACGCAGGCCGCGGCGGGGGTCGCGGGCGTGATCAAGATGGTCATGGCGATGCGTCACGGCGTTCTCCCGGCGACGCTGCACGTGGCCGAGCCGACCTCGCACGTCGATTGGTCGGCCGGCGCGGTGGAGCTGCTGACGCAGGCCCGGGAGTGGCCGGAACTCGATCGGCCGCGCCGGGCGGCCGTCTCGTCCTTCGGCATCAGCGGGACCAACGCCCACCTCATCGTCGAGCAGGTCGCGGCGACCGAAGCTCCGGTGGCGGCGCCGTCGGGGCCGGTGCCGTGGGTGGTGTCGGGCAAGTCGGGGGCCGCGCTGGCGGCGCAGGCGGATCGGCTCGTGTCGTTCCTGGCGGAGCGGCCGGAGCTGGACGTCGTGGCGGTGGGCCGGGCGCTGGCCGGCTCGCGGGCCCGGTTCGGGCACCGCGCGGTGGTCGTGGGCGAGACCCGTGCGGAACTCCTGGACGCGCTGCGGGCGCTGACGCCGGGCCGGGCCACCTCGGCGGGTGCGGTGGCGTTCCTGTTCTCGGGGCAGGGCAGCCAGCGGCTGGGGATGGGCCGTGAGCTGTATGCGAGCGAGCCGGTGTTCGCGGCGGCTTTCGATGAGGTCGTTGCGGCGTTGGATGTTCACCTGGATCGTTCGCTTGCCGGGGTGATCGAGGGTGAGCCCGAGCTGCTTCAGCGGACGATTTTCACGCAGCCGGCGTTGTTCGCGGTCGAGGTCGCCCTGTTCCGCTTGCTGGCTCACTACGGGGTGACCCCGGACTATCTGGTCGGCCACTCGGTGGGCGAGCTGGCTGCGGCTCATGTTGCGGGTGTGCTGTCCCTTGTGGACGCTGCCCGTCTGGTGTGTGCGCGGGCGCGGCTGATGGAAGGCGTCGCCGAGGGCGGGGCGATGGTGGCCCTGAACGCGGGCGAGGAGCGGGTCTCGACGTGGCTTCGTCCGGGCGTGGACGTGGCCGGGTACAACAGCCCGTCCGCCACCGTGATCTCGGGTGACGAGACAGCCGTGCTGGAAGTCCTGGAGCTGGCTCGCGCGGAAGGCGTGAAGGCGACCCGGTTGAAGGTGAGCCATGCCTTCCACTCCGCGCACCTGGACGGCGTGCTGGCGGAACTCACCGAGGTCGCGAGTGAGCTGACTTATTCGCCGCCGCGGATTCCCGTGGTGTCGAACGTGACCGGTGAGCTGATCGAGGAGTTCACGGCGGAGTACTGGGCTGTCCAAGCCCGGTCGGCGGTGCGGTTCGCGGACGGTGTCGCGACGCTGGCCGGTCTCGGGGTGACGGCGTTCGTGGAGCTGGGGCCGGATGCGACGCTGGCGGGTCTGGCGGGCGAGTGCCTGGCCGGTGCCGAGGGTGTCGTCGTGGTTCCGGTGCTGCGCAAGGACCGTGCCGAGAAGCGGTCCCTCCTCACCGCCTTGGGTGCGGTGCACGTCCACGGCGTGGACGTGGACTGGGCGGGATTCCTGCCGGGGTCCGGTGTGGTGGACCTGCCGACGTATGCGTTCCAGCGCGAGCGCTTCTGGCTGAACGCTCCCCGTACCGGTGACGCCGGAAGCCTGGGCCTGACGGCGGTGGACCACCCGCTGCTGGCCGCGGTGATCGCGGAGCCGGACGGCGACGAGGTGCGGTTCTCCGGGTCGGTGTCGCTGCCGACGCACCCGTGGCTGGCCGATCACGCGATCGGCGGGACGGTCCTGGTGCCCGGGACGCTGTTCCTCGAGCTGGCGGGTCAGGCCGCCGAGCAGCTCGGCTGCGCCGCCGTCGAAGAACTCACCCTCCAGACACCCCTCGCACTGACCGGAACCGCCGCGGTCTCCCTCCGGCTGACCGTCGAGCGGCCCGATCCGCGCGGCGACCGCCGGTTCACGGTGTACTCGAAGACCGGCGAAGAGCCGTGGACCGCCCACGCCGCCGGTCTGCTCACGCCCGCCGCCGGCTCACCGGGGGTTTCCCTGGACCAGTGGCCCCCGGCGGACGGCATCGCCATCCCCCTGGACGGGGTCTACGACCGCCTCGGCGACCTGGGGTACGGGTACGGGCCGGCCTTCTCCGGCCTCCGCGCGGCCTGGCGCGCCGGGGACGATCTCTTCGCCGAGGTCGTGCTGCCCGACCAGCTGCACGACGAGGCCGGACGATTCGGGGTGCACCCCGCCCTCCTCGACGCCGCCCTGCACCCCCTGGTCCTCGTCCTCGAAGCGACGCAGGACGACAGCACGATCCGCCTGCCGTTCTCGTTCTCGGGCTTCGCCGTGCACGCGGTCGGCGCCACCGTGCTGCGGGTCCGCTGGACCCACACCGGCCAGGACACCGCACGGCTCGCCGTCGCGGACGGGACCGGCGCGCCGGTGGCGACGATCGGGGCGGTCGCCCTGCTGCCGATCGCCCGCGACCGGCTCGCCCCGGCCGGCCCGGCCGGGGAATCCCTGTACCGGGTGGCTTGGACGGCCCTGCCCCCGGCCGAGCCCGTCGCCGTGGAGCGGTGGATCGAGGCACCGCACGCCGACCTCGGCGCGCTTCGTGCCGCTGCCGACGCGGGCCGGCCGTCGCCGGAGTTCGTGGTGATCAGCGGCCGGGAACTCGCGGACGGCACGCCGGCCGACGAACTCCCGCGGACCCACGAGACGGCGGCGCGCGGCCTGGAGGTCGTGCAGGAGTGGCTGACCGCCCCGCAGTTCGCCGAGAGCCGCCTGGTCGTCGTGCTGCCGGACGGCGCGCTGCACACGGCCGTGCTCGCGGGCCTGGTCCGCACCGCCCAGTCCGAGCACCCGGGCCGGCTGGTCCTGGCGCACCTGGACGACGGGGGAGCGGAACTGCTGCCGGTGGCACTGGCCTCGGGCGAACCCGAGATCGCGGTGCGCGGTGGCGAGGTGCTCGTGCCGAGGCTGGCGCGCGCGGCGGCCGTCGATGCGGGCGTGTCGGCCCTGGACCCGGAAGGCACGGTCCTCGTGACCGGCGGCCTGGGCACGTTGGGCCGGCTGGTGGCACGGCGGCTCGTGTCGCACCACGGTGCGCGGCACCTGCTGCTGGTGAGCCGCCGGGGCGCCGAGACGCCCGGGGCCGCGGAGTTCGTGGCGGAACTGGCCGAGCTGGGTGCGCAGGCTTCGGTGGCGGCGTGCGACGTCTCGGACTTCGACGCGCTGGCCGCCCTGCTGGCCGCCGTCGAGCGTCCGCTGACCGCTGTGGTGCACACGGCGGGCGTGCTGGACGACGCCACGATCGGGTCGCTGACGGCCGGTCACCTGGAGCGGGTGATGCGCCCGAAGGTGGACGCGGCCTGGCACCTCCACCGGCTCACCCGCGACCTGTCCGCCTTCGTGGTCTTCTCGTCCATCGCGGGTCTCGTGGGCAACGCCGGCCAGGCGAACTACGCGGCCGCGAACACGTTCTTGGACGCTCTCGCGCAGCACCGCCGGGACCAGGGGCTGCCGGCCACCTCCCTCGCCTGGGGGCTGTGGGACAGCGCGGACGGCATGGCCGGCAGCCTCGGGGACGCGGACGTCGCCCGGTGGAAGCGCAGCGGGATCGCCCCGCTGGAGCCGGAACTCGGCATGACGTTGTTCGACGCCGCGCTGGCTTCGGCGGAGCCGCTGCTGGTCCCGGCCGAACTGGACCTGGGTGCGCTGCGCGCCCTGGCCGAGGAGCTCCCCGGCCTGTACACCGGCCTGGTCCGGGTGCGACGGCGGCAGGCGGCCGGGGGCGGCGCCGGCACCGGCTCGTCCTGGACGCGGCGGATGGCCGCCGCGGCCGATCGGGCGCAGGCGGTGCTCGAGTCCGTCCGGGACACCGTCGCCCTGGTGCTCGGGTACGGGACCGGCGCCGCCGTCGAGCCGGCCAAGGCGTTCAAGGACGCCGGGTTCGATTCGCTGACCGGGGTCGAGTTCCGCAACCGGCTCGGCGAACTGACCGGGCTGCGGCTGCCGGCCACGCTGGTCTTCGACTGCCCTTCGCCGGGGGCCGTGGCGGACTTCCTGCTGGAGCGGCTCGACGCGTCCGGAGCGGCCGCCGTCCCGGCGGTGACCGCCCACGATCGCGGGTCGGACGAACCGATCGCCGTGGTCGGCATGGGGTGCCGTTATCCGGGTGGGGTCGGCTCGCCGGAGGACCTGTGGCGGCTGGTGGCCGAGGGCCGGGACGCGACCGGCGAGTTCCCCGCGGACCGCGGCTGGGACGTCGACGGGCTCTTCGACCCGGATCCCGGGAAGCTCGGCAAGTCGACCACGCGCCGGGGCGGATTCCTCTACGACGCCGCGGATTTCGACGCGGAGTTCTTCGGGCTGAGCCCGCGTGAAGCGGTCGCGACGGATCCGCAGCAGCGGATCCTGCTCGAGGTGGCGTGGGAAGCGCTGGAGCGGGGCGGCATCGATCCCGCTTCGCTGCGCGGTTCGTCGACCGGCGTGTACGCGGGCGTGATGTACAACGACTACGGGTCACGGCTGGGGAGTGCTCCCGAAGGGTTCGAGGGGCATCTGCTGACCGGCACGATCGCGAGTGTGCTGTCGGGCCGGGTGGCCTACACGTTCGGCCTGGAAGGGCCGGCCGTCACGCTGGACACGGCCTGTTCGTCGTCGCTGGTGGCGGTGCACCTGGCGGCCCAGGCCCTGCGCCGGGGCGAGTGCTCGATGGCGCTCGCCGGTGGCGTGACGGTGATGTCGACGCCGAACACGTTCATCGAGTTCTCCCGGCAGCGCGGGCTGTCGCCGGACGGGCGCTGCAAGGCGTTCTCGTCGTCGGCGGACGGCACCGGCTGGGCCGAGGGTGCCGGGGTCCTGGTGCTGGAACGGCTGTCGGACGCCCGGCGGCTGGGCCACGACATCCTGGGCGTGATCCGGGGTTCCGCGGTCAACCAGGACGGCGCGAGCAACGGTCTCACCGCCCCGAACGGGCCGTCCCAGCAACGGGTGATCCGGCAGGCGCTCGCCAATGCGGGGCTCTCGGCGTCCGAAGTGGACGTCGTGGAGGCGCACGGCACGGGCACCCGCCTGGGCGACCCGATCGAGGCGCAGGCCCTCCTGGCGACCTACGGCCGGGAGCGGTCCGGCGACCAGCCGCTGTGGCTCGGTTCCGTCAAGTCGAACATCGGCCACACGCAGGCCGCGGCGGGGGTCGCGGGCATCATCAAGATGCTGATGGCGATGCGCGGCGGCGAGCTTCCGGCGACGCTGCACGTCGACGAGCCGACCCCCGAGGTCGACTGGTCGGCCGGCACGGTGAAGCTGCTGACGCAGGCCCGGGCGTGGCCGGAACTCGGCCGTCCGCGCCGGGCGTCGGTGTCCTCCTTCGGGATCAGCGGCACGAACGCGCACGTGGTCCTGGAGCAGGGGCCGATCGCGGCCGCCGGGCCGGTCGAAGCGGGACTTCCGGTGGTGCTGTCCGCCAAGAGCGAGGCGGCGCTGGCGGCCCGGGCGGAACAGATCCGCGGACTGCTGGGTTCGCGGGCCGTCGAGCCCGCCGCGGTCGCTTCGGCGCTCGCGACGCGGGTTCCGCACCTGCCGGTCCGAGCGGCTGTCTCGGGTGCGGACCGCGACGAGCTGCTGGCGGGTCTCGACGCGCTGGCCTCGGGTGGTTCCGCGCCGAACCTCGTGCGGGGCCGGGCATCCGGTGCGGGGAAGACGGTGTTCGTCTTCCCCGGCCAGGGTTCGCAGTGGTCCGGCATGGCCCTCGAGCTCTTCGAGTCCGCCCCGGTGTTCGCCGGGCGGCTGGAGGAGTGCGCGCGGGCACTGGCGCCGTTCACGGACTGGTCGCTGCTGGACGTGCTGCGCGGTGCGGAAGGGGCGCCCGGCTTCGACCGGGTGGACGTCGTGCAGCCCGCGTTGTGGGCGGTGATGGTGTCGCTGGCGGCGTTGTGGCGTTCGGCAGGCATCGAGCCGGACGCGGTCGTCGGTCACTCGCAGGGTGAGATCGCGGCGGCGGTGGTCGCCGGGGCGTTGTCGCTCGACGACGCGGCGAAGATCGTCGCCTTGCGCAGCCGCGCGATCGTGAAGCTGGCCGGGACCGGCGGCATGGTGTCGGTGGCGCGGCCGGCCGGCGAAGTCCGCGAGCTCATCGACCGGTGGGACGGCGCGATCGACATCGCCGCCTGCAACGGCCCCGTGAGCACGGTCGTCTCCGGCGACCCGGAGGCACTGGCCGACCTCGTCGCCCGGTGCCGGGCCGGGGGAATCCGGGCCCGCACCGTCCCGGTCGACTACGCCTCCCACTCCGCGCACGTCGACGTGCTGGAGGACGAACTGCGGGAGCTGCTGGCCGGCGTCACGCCGCGGACCGGGGACATCCGGTTCTTCTCCACGGTCACCGGGCAGCCGCTGACCGGTGCGGAGCTCGACGGCGGGTACTGGTTCCGCAACCTCCGCCGGACCGTCCGGCTGGACGAGGCCACCCGTGCGCTGCTCGGCGACGGCCATCGCGTCTTCATCGAGGTCAGTGCCCACCCGGTGCTCACCTCGGCCCTCGGCGACACGGCCGACGAGGCCGGCGTGGCCGGCGCCGTCGTCGTCGGATCGCTGCGGCGCGACGACGGTGGCCGGGACCGGTTCCTGGCCTCGGTCGCCGAGGCGCACGTCCACGGCGTGGCGGTCGACTGGCCGGCCGTGGCCGGCGCGCGCGTCCCCGCCGACCTGCCCACCTACCCCTTCCAGCGGCAACGCCACTGGCTCGAAGGCCCGCCGCTCGCCGGGGACGCGGCCGGGCTCGGCCTGGCCGCCGAGCGCCACCCGCTGATCGGTGCGGTGCTCCGGACGGCCGACGAGGACAAGCTGGTCCTGAGCGGCCGGATCTCCCTGCCCGGGCAGCCGTGGCTGGCGGACCACGCCGTGGCGGGCACGGTGCTGCTCCCCGCCACCGCCTTCGTGGACCTCGCCATCCGGGCGGGCGACCACACCGGGCTCGACCAGCTCGACGAGCTGATGCTGCAGGCACCGCTGGTGCTCGCGGGCCGCGGCGGAGTGCAGCTCCAGGTCGTCGTCGACGCCCCGGAGGAGGACGGCCGGCGCGCGCTGTCGGTCCACTCCCGGCCGGAGCCCGCCGACGTCGACGCGCCGCTCGGCCCGTGGGTCCTGCACGCCACCGGAACCCTGTGCCGAGCGGAAACGCGGACGGAGGTGCCGGACGTCGGCGCCTGGCCTCCCGCGGGCGCCGAACCGGTCGACCTGTCGGCGGTGTACGAAACGCTGGCCGAGCGCGGCTTCCAGTACGGCCCCGCCTTCCAGGGGCTGCGAGCGCTGTGGCGCGCCGGCGACGAGACGTTCGCCGAGGTCGCCCTGCCGGAGGACGTCGCTCCGGGCGAGTTCGGGATCCACCCGGCGCTGCTCGACGCCGCACTGCACCCCCTGGCGCTGGCCGCGGACGGCCGGCTGGTGCTGCCGTTCGCGTGGACCGGCGTCCGGCTGCACGCGGCGAACGCCAGCGTGCTGCGGGTGCGGCTCACCCCGGACGGCTCGGCCACCACGCTGTCCCTCGCCGACCCGAGCGGGGCCCCGATCGCGACGGTGGAGTCGCTCAGCCTGCGGGCCGCCGACCCGGCGCAGCTGACCGGCCGGGCCACCCCGGACCGGCCGCTGCTCGAAGTGGAGTGGACGGCCGCCCCGGACGGCCCCGCGCTCACCCGGTGGGCCGTGCTCGACGCGTTCGGCCACGGTCTGCCCGCCCCCTCGGGAACGTATGCGGACCTCGCGCGCATCGGGGGAACTCCGCAGTGCGTCGTGGTCCCCGTCTTCGACGGGGAAGGCCCCCGTGCCGTCGCGCACCGCGCCTTGCAGCTGGCGCAGGACTGGCTGGCCGACGAGCGCTTCGGCGACGCGCGGCTGGTGTTCGTCACCCGCGACGCGACCACGGCCGCCACCGAGGCCGGCCTCGCCTCGGCTCCCGTCTGGGGGCTGGTGCGGACCGCGATGGCCGAGAACCCCGGCCGGTTCGGCCTGGTGGACGTGCCGAGGTGGGACCTCACGGAGGCCGAGCTGGGCCGGGCGCTGGCCGTCCCGGAGGGACAGGTGAGCTTCCGGGACGGAACGCTGCTCGTCCCGCGGCTGGTGAAGTCGCCGGCCGCGAGCGACCCCGGGCCCGCCCTGAACCCCGACGGCACCGTGCTGATCACGGGGGCGACCGGCACCCTGGGCCGGCTGTTCGCCCGCCACCTCGTCTCCGACCACGGCGTGCGGCACCTGCTGCTGGTGAGCCGCCGCGGCCGGGAGGCCGACGGCATGCTGGAACTGGAAGCGGAACTCATCGCCCACGGGGCCGAGGTGTCCGTGGTCGCCTGCGACACCGCCGACCGCGCCGCGATCGCCGCGGTCCTGGCGGACATCCCCGCCGGCCACCCGCTCACCGCGGTGCTCCACACGGCGGGCGTACTCGACGACGGCACGCTGCCGGCCCTCACCCCCGAACGGCTGGACACCGTGCTGCGGCCCAAGATCGAGGCCGCCCGGCACCTGCACGAGCTCACCGCGGACCGGGACCTGGCCGCGTTCGTGCTGTTCTCCTCGCTGGCCGGCACGGTCGGCACCGCGGGGCAGGCCAACTACGCGGCGGCCAACACCTACCTCGACGCCCTCGCGCGCCACCGCCGGGCATCGGGGCTGCCGGGCACCTCGCTCGCCTGGGGCCTGTGGGCGGACGAAAGCGGGATGACCGCCCACCTCACCGACGCCGACCTGGCCCGGCTGTCCCGCAGCGGCATCGCGCCGATCGGCACCGACCAGGGCCTGGAGTTGTTCGACGCCGCCCTGGCCTCCGGCCGTCCGGTCCTCGTCCCGGCCCTCCTGGACTACCCCGGCCTGCGGAAGCAGAGCGAGGACGGCGCGCTGACCGCGCTCTTCTCCAGGCTGGTGCGCCCGGCACGCCGCGCCGCGGCCGGCGAGCAGGCCAAGGGAAGCTCACTCCGGGAGCGGCTGGCCGCCCTGCCCCCTCAGGACCAGGAGCTCGTCCTGCTGGAGCTGGTCCGGGACGCGGTGGCCTCGGTGCTGGGCTACACCGACACCGGCCGGCTCTCCCCGGACCGGGCCTTCACCGAGCTGGGCTTCGACTCGCTCAAGTCGGTCGAACTGCGCAACCGGCTGACCGCGGTGAGCGGGCTGAAGCTGCCCGCGACGGTCGTGTTCGACCACCCGTCCACGGTCGAGCTGGCCGGTTTCCTGCGGACCGGGCTGCTCGGCCCGGTCGCCGCGGCGGCGGTCGCCGCACCGGTCGCCGCCGCCCCGGACGAGCCGATCGCGATCGTCGCGATGGCGTGCCGCTACCCGGGCGAAGTCAGCTCCCCGGAGGAGTTGTGGGCGCTGCTGTCCGAGGAGCGGGACGCCATCGGGCCCTTCCCCGCCGACCGCGGGTGGGACCTGGACAACCTCTACGACGAGGACCCGGAGCACGCGGGGACCTCCTACACCCGGAACGGCGGATTCCTCTACGACGCACCGCAGTTCGACCCCGAGTTCTTCGGGGTGAGCGCCCGCGAGGCCACGGCCGTCGACCCGCAGCAGCGCCTGCTGCTGGAAATCTGCTGGGAGGCCTTCGAGCGCGCAGGAATCGACCCGGCCTCGCTCAAGGGCAGCAACACCGGGGTGTTCGCCGGTGTCATGGCGAACGACTACGCGGGGCGGCTGCGGGACGCCCCCGAGGCCGTGGAGGGCTACCTGTCGGTCGGCAGCACGGTCAGCGTCGCCTCCGGCCGGGTCGCCTACACCTTCGGCCTGCAGGGACCGGCGATCACCGTCGACACCGCCTGCTCCTCCTCGCTGGTCTCGATGCACCTTGCCGCGCAAGCACTCCGGAACGGTGAGTGCGGGCTGGCGCTGGCCGGTGGCGTGACCGTGCTGGCCACGCCGAGGATGTTCGTCGAGTTCAGCCGCCAGCGCGGACTGGCCCCGGACGGCCGGTGCAAGCCGTTCTCCGGGCGGGCGGACGGGACGGCCTGGGCCGAAGGCGCCGGAATCCTCCTGCTGGAGCGGCTTTCCGACGCCCGGCGGAACGGGCGCCGGATCCTCGGCGTGATCCGGGGGACCGCCGTCAACCAGGACGGGGCGAGCAACGGCCTCACCGCCCCCAACGGCCCCGCCCAGGAGCGGGTGATCCGCCAGGCGCTGGCCAACGCGGGCCTGACCGCCGCGGACGTCGACGCGCTGGAAGCCCACGGCACCGGCACCACGCTGGGCGACCCGATCGAAGCCCAGGCCGTCCTCGCCACCTACGGGCAGGAGCGCCCGGCGCCGTTCCTGATGGGCTCCCTGAAGTCGAACATCGGGCACTCCCAGGCCGCGGCCGGGGTGGCGGGTGTCATCAAGATGGTCCTGGCGATGCAGCACGGCGTGGTCCCGAGGAGCCTGCACCTCGACGAGCCCAGCCCGCACGTGGACTGGTCCGCCGGCCAGGTCGAACTCCTCACCGCGGCGACGCCGTGGCCCGAGGCCGGACGTCCGCGGCGGGCGGGTGTTTCCTCCTTCGGCATCAGCGGTACCAACGCCCACGTCATCGTCGAGCAGCCGCCGGCCGCGGCGGCGGTGCCGCCGGCCGAGCCGATGCCGGTGGTGCCGCTGGTGCTGTCGGCGCACAACGACGAAGCTCTGCTGGCGCAAGCCGATCGGATCGGCGCGGCGCTCGAGGACCTGGCCTCGGCCGGCCGCACCCTGGCCACCGGGCGCGCCGCCCTGGCGCACCGCGCGGTCGTGGTGGCCGCCACCGTGCCGGAAGCGGTCACCGGACTCGCCGCGTTGAGCGTGCGGGGCACGCCGGTGGCCGGCCGGACCGCGTTCCTCTGCACCGGCCAGGGCAGCCAGCGGCTCGGCATGGGCCGGGAGCTCCATTCCGCCTACCCCGCCTACGCCGGAGCCCTCGACGCCGCCTGCGCCGAACTCGACCAGTGGCTGGACCGGCCGCTGCTCGACGTCCTCTGGGGCGAGGACCCGGCGGTGCTGGACCGGACCGACTTCGCCCAGGCCGCGCTGTTCGCGACCGAGGTGGCGCTCTACCGGCTCCTCGAAAGCTGGGGGATCCGGCCGGACTTCCTCGCCGGTCACTCCGTCGGTGAACTGGCCGCCGCGCACGTCGCCGACGTCCTTTCGCTGGCGGACGCCGCGAAACTGGTCGCGACCCGCGGCCGGCTGATGCAGGCGCTGCCCGGTGGCGGAACGATGCTCGCCGTCGAAGCCGGCGAGCAGGAAGTGCTGGAGCTGCTCGACGGGCAGGAGGACCTGCTGGACATCGCCGCCGTCAACGGCCCGGCGTCCGTGGTCGTCTCGGGCGACCCGGAAGCCGTCGAGGCGATCGGAGCGGAACTGGCCGCCCGGGGGCGGAAGACCAAGCGGCTGCGCGTCAGCCACGCCTTCCACTCCCCGCACATGGACGCGATGCTCGACGAGTTCCACGCGGTCGTGAAGGAGTTCGCGTTCGCCCCGCCCCGGATCCCGATCGTGTCGACGTTGACCGGGCAGCTGGTCCCCGCCGAGGAACTGACCACTGTGGAGTACTGGGTCCGCCACGTCCGCCGGCCGGTGCGGTTCCTGGACGCGGCACGCGCGCTGGAAGCGGAAGGCGTGCGGACCTTCCTGGAGCTCGGCCCGGACGGCGTGCTCAGCGCCATGGGCCAGGACTTCCTCGACTCGACGGCCCTGCTGGTTCCGGTCCTGCGCGGTGGCCGCCCGGAGCCGCACACCGTCGTCACCGCGGTGGCCCACGCGCACGTCCGGGGCGTTCCGGTGGAGTGGCGTGCCCTGTTCGGCGAAACCGCCGGCCGCACCGCGGACCTGCCGACCTATCCGTTCCAGCGCCGGCACTTCTGGCTCACGGACGGCCACGGCGGCGGCGACGTCACCTCGGCCGGGCTGGACGCCACGCGGCACCCGCTGCTCGGCGCCGGTGTTCCGCTCGCGGATTCCGGCGGTGTCCTGTTCACCGGGCGGGTTTCGGCCCGCAGCCACCCGTGGCTGGCCGACCACACCGTCGCCGGCAGCCCGCTGGTCCCGGGCACGGCCCTGGTGGAGCTCGCCCTGCACGCGGGAGCCGAGGCCGGGTGCGAACGCCTGGAAGAGCTGATCCTCCAGGAACCCCTGGTCCTGCCCGGAGAAGGTGCGCTCCAGCTGCAGATCACCGTGGGCAGCCCCGACACGGCGGGCCGCCGGCCGGTGGCCATCCACTCCCGGGGAGACGGGGACGACTGGACCCGGCACGCCACCGGCAGCGTGGTGGCCGCCGTTCCCGCCGGCCATGACCCCGAGGCGACGTCCTGGCCGCCGGCCGGCGCCGAACCCCAGCCGGTCGACGACCTCTACGACCGCCTCGCCGACCGCGGCTACGGGTACGGCCCGGCCTTCCAGGGACTCCAGGCGGCCTGGCGATCCGGCGACGACCTCTACGCCGAGGTGCAGGCCTCCGTCGACACCGACGGATTCGCCCTGCACCCGGCGCTGTTCGACGCCTCGCTGCACGCCCTGCTCCTGGAGGACGCGGCCGGGATCCGGCTGCCCTTCTCCTTCGGCGGCGTCCAGCTGTCGGGAGTCCGGCCGGGGCGTCTGCGGGTGAAGCTGTCGGCCGGGCCGGACGGTGCCGTCGCGGTCCGCATCGCCGACGAGACGGGAACGCCGGTCGCCACCGTCGAGTCTCTCGCGTTGCGGGCACTGCCGGCCGGCAACGCCGAACCGCCGGTGTACGCGGTGGAGCGCACCGCGGTGGACCTGCCCGCCGTGGCCGCCGCGCCCGACGTGGTCGTCTTTCCGGTCCGCCCGGCCACTCCCGAGGAGACGGGCCAGGTCACCGAAGAAGTCCTGGCGGAGCTGCAGCGGTGGCTCGGCACCGGGACACCGCCGGGAGCGCGGCTCGCCGTGGTCAGCACCGGGGACCTGGGGCACAGCGCGCTGTCCGGGCTGATCCGGGCGGCCGAGTCGGAACACCCGGGTCGCTTCCAGCACGTGCTCACCGACGGCCTGCCCGCCAGCGAAGAGCTGCGTGCGGCGGCGCTGGCCGATCCCCGGCCCCGGCTCGAACTGCGGGCGGGACAGGCCTATGTGACCAGGCTGGTGAAGGTGCCGGAGCCGGTCCGGCAGGCCGCCGCCCGGTTCGACCCGGCGCACACGGTGCTGATCACCGGCGGCACGGGCGCGCTCGGCGCCCTGGTCGCCCGGCACCTGGTGGTGGCCCACGGCGCTCGCCGGCTGCTGCTCACCAGCCAGCGTGGCGGCGCGGAGGACCTGGTGGCCGAATTGACCGCGCTCGGCGCCGACGTGCGGGTCGCGGCCTGCGACGTCGCCGACCGCGCGGCGCTGGCCGGGCTGCTCGCCTCGATCCCGGCCGGGCACCCGCTCACCGCGGTGGTGCACGCGGCCGGCGTGGTCGAAGACTCCACTGTGGACGGTATGCGCCCGGAGAGCCTCGCCCGGGTCCTGCGGCCGAAGGTGGCCGCGGCCTGGAACCTGCACGAGCTGACCGCCGGCCTCCCGCTGACGGACTTCGTCCTCTTCTCCTCGGTGGCCGGTCTGGTGGGCAACGCCGGGCAGGCCAACTACGCCGCGGGCAACACCTTCCTGGACGCGCTGGCCGAGCACCGCCGCGGCGCGGGCCTGCCCGCGGTGTCCCTGGCCTGGGGCATGTGGCAGGGCGGCATGGCGGACGCACTGGCGGAGGCCGATCGGGCCCGGCTGAAGCGCAACGGCGTGCTGCCGATGCCGGACGACCAGGCCCTCGCGGCGCTCGACCGGGTGCTGACCGGAGACGGCGTGGGTCCGGTGCTCGCGCCGGTGTCGCTCGACCTCGCCGCCCTGCGCTCGCTCGGGGACACGCTGCCCGAGCTGTACCGGGGCCTGGTGCGCACCGGACGCCGGGCCGGCCGGCGCAGCACACCGGCGGAGCTCCCGCTGGTCCAACGGCTCGGGGGACTGGGCGAGGCGGACCAGCAAGCGCTGCTGCTGTCCTTCGTCCAGGAGCAGGTCGGCCTCGTGCTGGCCCACCCGGCCCCCCGGACGATCGACGTCCGGCGCGGCCTGCTGGACCTGGGTCTCGACTCGCTCACCGCGGTCGAGCTCCGCAACCGGCTCAACACGGCCACCGAACTGAGGTTGCCCAGCACGCTCGTTTTCGACCACCCGACGACCGAAGCCCTCGCCGCCTACCTCCGCGGCCGGCTGGCCGGCGAAACCCCGGACCCCGTCCAGCAGGCACTGGACGCGCTGGAGGCCGTCATCGCCACCCCGGAGGCGCCCGCCGCGTCCGCGGAAACGATCGCCGCGCAGCTGCGCAGGCTGCTCCGGATGGTGGACGGAGAGCCCGCCGTCGCGGCGCTCGACCTGGACACCGACGACGACCTCTTCGCCGCCCTCGACAACGAACTCGGCAGGTAGACATGAGCAACGAGCAGAAACTGCGCGATTACCTCAAGCGGGCGACGGTCGACCTGCGGGAGAGCCGCCAGCGGGTCCAGGACCTGGAGGACCGCGCGCACGAGCCGATCGCGATCGTGGGCATGGCCTGCCGGCTGCCGGGCGGGGTCGCCTCCCCGGACGAGTTCTGGGAGCTGGTCGGCGCCGGGCGCGACGCGGTGGGGCCCTTCCCCGAGTCCCGTGGCTGGAACCTGGACGAGCTCTACGATCCCGACCCGGACCACCTCGGGACCTCGTACACCCGGGAAGGCGGGTTCCTGTAC
>NZ_MUMI01000241.1 GCF_002155975.1 Amycolatopsis kentuckyensis | reverse complement strand
CGACGCGCTGCGCCACCTGTACGTCCTGCTGCCCGCGCTCGACGGCGACAAGCACTACTGGGTCGGCCAGGACGAGGCCGACAAGTTGCTGCGCGCCGGCGACGGCTGGCTCGCCGGGCACCCCGAGCGGACGCTCATCACGAACCGCTACCTCGAGCGGCGCCGCCCGGTCGTCGCGTACGCGCTTTCGCGGCTGGCCGAGGCGGACGACGTCCCGGCGGAGGCCGAAGCGCTGGTCACGGAGGTACCGGACAAGCCGGAGAGCCTCGCGTCGCAGCGCCACGGCAGCGTGCTCGCCGCGTTGCGGGCCGCGGGCGCCCGGCGCGTCCTGGACCTCGGGTGCGGCTCCGGC
The DNA here is from genome assembly GCF_002155975.1 of Amycolatopsis kentuckyensis. GTDB lineage: Bacteria > Actinomycetota > Actinomycetes > Mycobacteriales > Pseudonocardiaceae > Amycolatopsis > Amycolatopsis kentuckyensis. The sequence continues at coordinate 9,195 of NZ_MUMI01000241.1, read as the reverse complement.
GCGCTGCTGCGCGTCCTCGAAAAAGAGCGGTCGTTCACCGAGATCGTCGGCGTCGACGTGTCGAGCAGTGCGTTGACCATCGCGGAGAAGCGGTTGAAGGAGAGCTCGCGCGTCACGCTGCGGCAGTCCGCGCTCACCTACGCCGATCCGGCGCTGGCCGGGTTCGACGCCGCCGTGCTCATGGAGGTCGTCGAGCACGTCGACGCCGACCGGCTGCCGGCACTGGAACACGCGGTGTTCGGGGTCGCGGCACCGCGCACGGTGCTCGTCACGACCCCCAACGCGGAGTACAACCGGCTGTTCGAGTTCCTGCCGATGGGGCATTTCCGGCACGCCGACCACCGGTTCGAATGGACGCGAGCCGAGTTCCGCGCCTGGGCGGACGGCGTCGCGACCCGGCGCGGCTACGACGTCCGATACCTGCCGATCGGACCGGAGGACCAGGAATCGGGACCGCCGACCCAGATGGCGGTCTTCACCACCCAAAAGGAGGTGGCCGCGTGAAGCTGACCGTTCCCGACATGGCGCTCGTCGTGCTCGTCGGCGCTTCCGGCTCCGGCAAGTCGACGTTCGCGCGCACGCACTTCGCGCCGACGCAGGTGCTCTCCAGCGACTTCTTCCGCGGGCTCGTCGCCGACGACGAGAACGACCAGTCGGCCTCGGCCGACGCCTTCGACGCGCTGCACTACATCGCGGCGAAGCGGCTCGCGGCCGGGCGGACGACCGTCATCGACGCGACGAACGTCCAGCGTGCTTCGCGGGCGAGCCTGGTGAAGCTCGCGAAGGAGCACGACGTGCTGCCGACGGCGATCGTGCTCGACCTGCCGGTGGCCGTCTGCGCCGCGCGCAACGCGTCGCGCACCGACCGCGACTTCGGCGACCACGTGATCCGGCGGCAGCGCGGTGAGCTGCAGCGGTCGCTGAAGTCGCTGGAGCGCGAGGGGTTCCGGCGCGTGCACGTGCTGCGCAGCGAAGCCGAAGTGGCCGAAGCCGAGATCGTCGTCGAGCCGCTGCGCAACGACAAGCGCGAACTGACCGGTCCGTTCGACGTGATCGGCGACGTCCACGGCTGCGCGGCCGAGCTCGAGGAGCTGCTGGCCGAGCTGGGGTACGCCGACGGCGTGCACCCGGACGGGCGGACCGCGGTGTTCGTCGGCGACCTCGTCGACCGCGGCCCGGACACGCCGGGCGTGCTGCGGCGCGTGATGGCGATGGCGTCGTCCGGGAACGCGCTGGTCGTGTGCGGGAACCACGAGCAGAAGCTGGTGCGCGCGCTGCACGGGCGGAAGGTCAACGTCGCGCACGGGCTCGCGGAGTCGCTGGCGCAGCTCGGCGCGGAGAGCGAGGAGTTCCGCCGTCAGGTCCACGAGTTCTGCGACGGGCTGATCGCGCACTACGTCCTCGACGGCGGGAAGCTCGTCGTCGCGCACGCCGGGCTGCCCGAGCGGTACCACGGGCGCGCGTCCGGGCGGGTGCGCAGCATGGCGCTCTACGGCGACACGACCGGCGAGACCGACGAGTACGGCCTGCCGGTGCGGCTGCCGTGGGCGCGCGACTACCGCGGGTCCGCGATGGTCCTGTACGGGCACACGCCGACGCTGGAGCCGGAGTGGGTCAACAACACCATGTGCCTCGACACCGGCGCCGTGTTCGGCGGGAAGCTGACCGCGCTGCGCTACCCGGAGCGCGAAGTCGTCTCGGTGAAGGCGCACCGGGTCTGGTACGAGCCGGCCAAGCCGCTCGACGCGGCGCGGCCGCTGGGCGGGCGCGAGCCGGCGGTGCTGGAACTGGGCGACGTCACCGGGAAGCGGATCGTGCAGACCGCGCACCACGGCCGGGTCGGCGTCTCGGCGGAGCAGTCGGCGGCGGCGCTGGAGGTGATGAGCCGGTTCGCGGTCGACCCGCGGTGGCTCGCGTACCTGCCGCCGACGATGGCGCCGTGTTCGACGTCGTCCCGCGGCGACTACCTGGAGCACCCGGAGGAAGCGTTCGCCGAGTACCGGGCGGCCGGCGTCCAAGCCGTGCTGTGCGAGGAGAAGCACATGGGCTCGCGGGCCGTCGTGCTGGTCTGCCGGGACGACGAGGTGGCGTACCGCCGCTTCGGCATCCGCGGCGGCGGCGCGGTGTACACGCGGACCGGACGGCCGTTCTTCTCGGCCGCGCAGAACGACGCGCTCTTGGCGGACGTGCGGTCAGCGGCGGCCGGGCTGTTCGAGGAGCTGGGTTCGGGCTGGTTGCTGCTCGACGCCGAGCTGCTGCCGTGGAGCGCGAAGGCCGGTTCGCTGATCGCCGATCAGTACGCGTCGGTGGGCGCGGCCGCCCAGGCGGTGCTGCCGTCGGCGGTCTCGGCGTTGTCGACGGCGGCCGCGCGCGGCATCGACGTCGCCGACCTCCTGGCGCGGACGGCGTCCCGTTCCTCCACAGTGGACTCCTACCGGGCGGCGTACCGGCGCTACTGCTGGCCGACGTCGGGCCTGGACGGGGTGCGGCTGGCGCCGTTCCAGCTGCTGGCGTCCGAGGGGAAGGCCTACCACGACCGGCCGCACGCCTGGCACCTGTCGCTGCTGGACCAGCTGGCCGGCCCGCGCTTCCAGCGCACCCGGACGCTCGAGGTGGACCTGCTGGACGACGCGTCGGTCGCCCGCGGCGTCTCGTGGTGGGAGGAGCTGACGGCGGACGGCGGCGAAGGCATGGTCGTCAAGCCGGCGGGCAACCTGACCCGCGGGACGCGCGGGCTGGTCCAGCCCGGGGTGAAGGTGCGCGGGCGCGAGTACCTGCGGATCATCTACGGCCCGGACTACACGCTGCCGGAGAACCTGGACCGGTTGCGCAAGCGGGGGCTGAACCGCAAGCGCATGCTGGCGCTGCGCGAGTACGCCCTGGGCCTGGAGGCCCTGGAGCGCGTCGCGCGGAGCGAGCCGCTGTGGCGCGTGCACGAGTGCGTGTTCGCCGTGCTCGCGCTGGAATCGGACCCGGTGGACCCGCGCCTGTAGCTAGTCGGTCTTCGACGCGGCCGGGGAGTCCTTCGCGGGCTTCTCGGCCGCTTTCGGCTCCTCGGTCTTCGGGTCGGGTTCCGCGGCGGGCTCCTCCGCGGGCGGGTCGTCGAAGCTGGCCGGGACGCGCTTGAGGTGCTTGGTCATCGAGCGGACCAGGAAGGCCACCGCGATGAGGAACAGGATCAGCACCAGGAAGCCGACCGGGGAGGACTTGCCGAAGTCCTCCCCCTGCCCGCCGTTGTCGCCGTTGCCCGGTTGTTGCGTCAGCACCAGGGCCGACGCGGTCACCGGAAGCGCCACGCCGGCCGGCAGCGTCAAACTCATGTGTTCACCTTCTCCTCGGCGCCGGCGATGCCGGCGAACAGGTCGTCCTCCGGCAACGTGCTGTCGACCAGCGACTTCACCAGCTCGTACTCCTCGGTCGGCCAGACCTCCCGCTGCATCTCCCGCGGCACGGCGAACCAGCGGCTGGTCGGGTCGATCTGCGTCGCGTGCGCCTTCAGCGCCTCGTCCCGCACCTCGAAGTATTCACCGCACTCGACGCGGGTCGTCACCCGCTCCATCACATCGCCCCGGTTCGGGTCCCAGTTCGCCAGCCACTCGGTGTACGGCGACTCGAGCCCGGCCTCCTTCAGCGCCTCGTCGAACAGCACCATCCGGGCGCGCGAGAAGCCGTGCATGTAGTACAGCTTCAGCGGCTGCCACGGCTCGCCGGCGTCGGGGAAGCGGCTCGGGTCCGGCGCCGCGTCCCACGCCGCCATCGACACCTCGTGGGTGCGGATGTGGTCGGGGTGCGGGTAGCCGCCGTTTTCGTCGTAGGTGGTGATCACGTGCGGGCGGAACTCCCGGATCACGCGCACCAGCGCCTCGGTGGACTCCTCCAGCGGCACGACGGCGAACGAGCCCTCGGGCACCGGCGGCAGCGGGTCACCCTCCGGCAGGCCGGAGTCGACGAAGCCCAGCCAGCGCTGGCTCACGCCGAGGATCTTGGCCGCGCGGGCCATCTCCTCGCGGCGGATCTCGGTCATGTTGGCCAGCACCTCGGGCCGGTCCATGGCCGGGTTCAGGATGCTGCCGGCTTCGCCCCCGGTGCACGTGACGACCAGCACCTCGTGACCTTCGGCGGCGTAGCGCGCCATCGTCGCGGCACCCTTGCTGGACTCGTCGTCCGGGTGCGCGTGCACGGCCATCATGCGCAGGCGCGGGTTGGCGGTTTTCCTCAGCTCGTCGGCGTCCACCATGCTCCGAACGACTCCCCTTCTGCCCTTATTCCGCGACCCACCTGCGGGCCGCCCACCCAGCGGGCGGATACTCGAGGCGTACCCGCGTCACCATTGTCCCCACGGGTACGACAAGAACGAGCAGGAGGCCCGGGTTGGCAGGCGGACCGGCGGAAACGGCAGCGCCCGCGCTGCTCGCGGACCGGTACGGCTCCGGGCGGGCGACGACGTCCCGGCGCTGGCGGCGCTGGCTCTTCCTGGCCATCGCCCTGCTGGTCAGCGGCCTGATCGCGTGGGTCGCGTACGTCAACCTCGGTTCGGCGCCGATCGACGCCGAGCGCATCGCGTTCAGCGAGAAACCGGGCAACGCGATGGAAATCACCCTCAACGTCACCCGGGACGACGACAGCAGGCCGGGCGTGTGCGTCGTCCGCGTCCGCGACAAGACCGGTGCCGAGAGCGGCCGCAAAGAGCTCCTGATCCCCGCCGGCGCGAAGTACAACAGGATCAGCACGACGATCAAGAGCATCGGGGAACCGGTGACCGCCGACGTTTTCGGCTGCTCGTACGACATACCACGCTATCTGTCAACCCCATAGCGGCCAACGGGGTGAACCGCGCGCTCAACGCCCAGGGTGCGGGGAAATAACGGGCGTCGACCTCTCGCGCCGTGATACTCTGACCCCTCAGCACGGCCCGCGACGGGCCGTGTTTTTCCTTTATCTCAGCCACGCGGGCACCTACGCCCGTGTGGGCCGGCTTGAACACGCAAGCCTGGCAGGCCCGACGAGGAGATGGTGACCGTGAGCGACACCAAGGTGACCTGGCTCACCCAGGATGCCTACGACCGGCTCAAGCACGAGCTCGACGAAATGATCGAGAATCGGCCGGTCATCGCCGCGCGCATCAACGACAGCCGCGAAGAAGGTGACCTCAAGGAAAACGGCGGTTACCACGCGGCTCGCGAGGAGCAGGGCCAGGCCGAAGCGCGCATCCGGCACCTGCAGGAGCTGCTGCGCTCGGCCAAGGTCGGCGAAGCGCCCGCCAACGACGGCACCGCCGGCCCCGGCAAGGTGCTCACCGTCCGGTACGAGGGCGACGACGAGGACGAGAAGTTCCTGCTCGCCACCCGCGAGGAGGGCGCCGAGGGCGAGCTCGACGTCTACTCCCCGGAGTCGCCGCTGGGCAAGGCCCTGCTCGGCGCCAAGGAGGGCGAGTCCCGCGAGTACGAGCTGCCCAACGGCAAGGTCCAGAAGGTGACCCTCGTCAAGGCGGTTCCGTACACCGACGCCTGATCACCACGGCTAGCGTGTCCTCCCAGGATCCACATACTGGGAGGAAACGACCGTGAGCACCGAACCGATGTGCCAGGCCTGCGGCATGCAGTACGCCGTGGCCCGCGACGACTGCCCGGTCTGCGAGGACGAACGCCAGTACGTCCCGCAGTCCGGGCAGCAGTGGACGAACCTGTCCGCGCTCCGCGAAAGCGGCACGTACACGCCGCGCGTCGAAGAGCAGGGCCCCGGCATCACCGGCGTCGGCTCCAACCCGGGGTTCGCGATCGGCCAGCGCGCGCTGCTGGTGCGGGCGCGCTCCGGGAACTTCCTCTGGGACTGCGCCGGCTACCTCGACGACGAACTGGTCCGGCAGGTCCGCGAGCTGGGCGGCATCACCGGCATCGCGATCAGCCACCCGCACTACTACACGACGATGGTGGAGTGGGCGCGCGCCTTCGACGTGCCGGTCTACCTGCACGAAGCCGACCAGCAGTGGATCGGCCGCCCCGATCCGGCGCTGAAGCTGTGGTCCGGAACCACCCTGGACATCGCCGACGACCTGCGACTGATCAACCTGGGCGTGCACTTCGCCGGCGGCACGGTGCTGCACTGGCCGGACGGCGAAAACGGCCAGGGCGCGCTGCTGTCGGGCGACATCGTGCAGGTGATCGGCGACCGGACGCACGTCGGCTTCATGTACAGCTACCCGAACCTGATCCCGGAGCGGCCGCACATCGTCCGCCGCGCGGCGGAGCTGCTGGCCGGGTACCGGTTCGAGGCGATCTACGGCGCCTGGTGGGACGCGATCGTGCGGTCTGACGGCTTCGAGGTCGTCCAGCGGTCGGCCAAGCGCTACCTGGCCCACGTGGCCGAGGAGGGCTGAGCGCTCAGCCCCGCGCGGTCCGCTCCAGCAGCGGGGCGGACCCGCGGCAGCACCGGGGGTAGCACTTGGTGGCCCACCACCCCGAAGCCGGATTGTGACTACGGACGGTAGTACCGCGTCAAGGCGGGAAAGCGTGCCTTGACCCGGCACCACCGTCCGCGTTCAGGCTTCGGATCGGGGTGGTGGGGGGGTCTGGGTGGGGCGCCGGTCATGCCGTCAGCGGTCCGTTCACGCCGGTGAAACCCCTTGGCGTACGACTTCGCCGGAATCCTGTGAGCCGGCCCGGTGGGCCCGCGCCGACCGGCTGCGGGGGCGGCCTCCGCGTGTCGTGCGTGTTCAGCCCCGCGCGGTCCGCTCCAGCAGCGGGCGGACCCGCGGCGGCACCGCCTCAACGAGGCCAGCCCGCAAGCCCCGCGCGCTGCCCGGCCGTCGCGACGAACCTCGCCCCGGACGCGGACCGCACAAACCGGCGCAGCGAACGACCCGCGTCGGCCTGCCCCCGCACGTCGTGCGTGTTCAGCCCCGCGCGGTCCGCTCCAGCAGTGGGCGGACCCGCGGCGGCACCGGTGTCGACAACGCGATCGACGTCGACGTGCGCAGGACGTCCGGGACGCCGACCACCTCGTCGATCACCCGCTGCAGGTCGTCGTTGCCGCGGGCCACCATGCGGACGAACAGGTCGCCCTGGCCCGTCGTCGCGTGGACCTCGCACACCTCGTCGATCGCCGCCAGGGCCTGTGCCACCTCCGCGCGGCGGCCTTGCGCGATCTCCAGCACCGCGAACGCCGTCAGGCCGTAGCCCATCGCCGCCAGGTCGAGCTCCGGCGGGAAGCCGCCGAGGATGCCGCGCTCGGCCAGGCGGTCGAGGCGGGCCTGGACCGTTCCGCGCGCCACCCCGAGGCGGCGGGCGCACTCCAGCACCCCGAGGCGCGGCGAGTCGGTGAGCAACAGCAGCAGCCGCGCATCCAGCGCATCCAAGGTCTCCGGCATATGCAGATTGTCCACGATGACGGCCGAAGTCCGCCGATCACCGGTCATATTGCCCAGCAAAAACAGAGTGCATTGCTCATCTTGCCTCGCTGGGGCGATCCTTCGAGGTATGACCCAGACTGCCGAACCCCAGGGTGCCCTCGACGACGTCAGCTACGACCAGCTGCGTCAGCTGGTCGGGCTCGTCGACCACGACGCCTCGACCGACCCGTTCCCGGTCAAGGCCATGGACGCGGTGGTGTTCATCGCCGGCAACGCCACGCAGACCGCCTGGTACTACCAGATCGCGTTCGGGATGCAGCTCGTCGCGTACTCCGGCCCCGAGACCGGGGTCTACGAGCGCAAGTCCTACGTGCTGAAGTCCGGGTCGGCCCGGTTCGTCATCACCGGCGGCGTGCAGCCGGACTCGCCGCTGCTCGACCACCACCGCAAGCACGGCGACGGCGTCATCGACCTGGCGCTGGAGACCACCGACGTCGACAAGTGCATCGAGCACGCCCGCGCGCAGGGCGCGACCGTCCTCGAGGAGCCGCACGACGTCTCCGACGAGCACGGCACGGTCCGCGTCGCCGCCATCGCGACCTACGGTGAGACCCGCCACTCGCTGGTCGACCGGTCGCGCTACACCGGCGTCTACCTGCCCGGCTACGAGCCGCGCGAGAGCACGATCAAGCGGCCCGAGGGCGCGCCGAAGCGGCTGTTCCAGGCCGTCGACCACTGCGTCGGCAACGTCGAGCTCGGCAAGATGGACTACTGGGTCGACTGGTACCACCGCGTCATGGGCTTCGTGAACATGGCGGAGTTCGTCGGCGACGACATCGCGACCGAGTACTCGGCGCTGATGAGCAAGGTCGTCTCGAACGGCAACCACCGGGTCAAGTTCCCGCTGAACGAGCCCGCCGTGGCGAAGAAGAAGTCGCAGATCGACGAGTACCTCGAGTTCTACGGCGGCGCCGGCTGCCAGCACATCGCGCTGGCCACCAACGACATCATCGCCACGGTCACCGCGATGCGCGCCGCCGGCGTCGAGTTCCTCGACACCCCCGACTCCTACTACGACGACCCCGAGCTGCGCGCCCGGATCGGCAACGTCCGCGTGCCGATCGAGACGCTCAAGGAGCACAGCATCCTGGTCGACCGGGACGAGGACGGCTATCTGCTGCAGATCTTCACCAAGCCGATCGGCGACCGCCCGACCGTGTTCTACGAGCTGATCGAGCGGCACGGCTCGCTCGGCTTCGGCAAGGGCAACTTCAAGGCGCTGTTCGAGGCGATCGAGCGTGAGCAGGAGCGCCGCGGCAACCTCTGACACATCTCGGCGACAGCCACCGTAGGAGACCTCCGGGTCCCCTATGGTGGCTTTCTGCGTGTTTCGGGAACCGGCGGGACCCCGGATCCGTCAATGTGGGGAAGCAGAGAGAAGGGGCCGTGATGCCGGACAGCATCGACGCCAGCGACGCGATGATCGACAACTGGACCAAGCGGCTCGAGGAGAACGCCGCCCGGTACCAGGCGCTGGCCGATCGCATGCAGGGCCAGACGGTCACCGAGCGGTCGAAGGACGGCACGGTCCAGGTGACGATCGATTCGCGCGGGCTGCTGAAGAACCTCGTGATCGCCGAGACCGCGGCCGGGAAGCGGATGGCCGAGGTGTCGGCGCAGGTCATGCAGCTGGTGCAGCGCGCGCAGGCGCGGATCCCGGAGCTGTTGCAGCAGGCCATGACCGAGACCACCGGCACCGGCGACCAGGCCGCGGCGGACACGCCGAGCGCGGCCATCCGGATGCCGGCGATCAGCCCGGGTTCGATCCGCTCCAGCCAGCCGAGGAC